>CAZVEH010000009.1:0-30610 GCA_964625775.1 uncultured Legionella sp.
TGAAAACGGTATTATATCCCATAACTCAGTCATTTAAAAATCAAATTACTATATATGCTCTGCAACGCCGTCGCTCTCGTGCATCAATCAAAAATATCAGAAAAATGACGTATATGAATATGATTATAAGCGTAATCGTACAGGAAAAGCATGCACTTGCTGGACAAACGAAGGCAAGGTAAATATAGGGAAATGGATCTGCACTCCTGCGCGTCCTGAAGACAGTAGAGGAGCGCCTTACAAATGTGGGTGCGACGCAGGATACTAACTCGATAAAAGCATTTTTGGATGGCAAACTCTAGGGTCTGTCATCCAACATTTTTTTCTTATTGGTCATAAAGTCTTTGCTCGATAATCCCATAGCAACGGCCAATGCACCTGCCACATAAATTGAAGAATAAGTTCCGATGACAATGCCAATGATCAGCGCCAAAGAAAATCCATGGATGGTTTCACCACCATATACGAATAAAGCCACCACCACAAATAATGTCAGTACTGACGTCATAATCGTACGAGATAACGTTTGATTGATTGAGGTATTCATGATCTCAATCGGCGTGGATCGGCGAATTTTGACAAAATTCTCCCTGACCCGATCAAACACGACGATCGTATCATTTAATGAATAACCAATCACCGCCAACAAGCCCGCCAAGGCTTTTAAATCAAATTCAATACCAAACCAAGCAAATACGCCTAAAATCATCACAGGATCATGAATCAGAGCAATGGCAGAGCTGAATGCCAGCCGGTATTCAAATCGCACCGCGATGTAGAGCATTGTGGCCAAAAGAGACACAATAATTGCCAATGCGCCTTTGGTCGCTAACTCTTGCCCCACTTGCGGGCCGACAAAATCAACCTGTTGCTTCGCCGCGCCCGGCAGAGCCGACATCAGTTGATCCACCAAAACACTTTGATTCAAATCCGCATGGGGGGCAATACTGATCAAGACGTCTTTAGATGTGCCATAACTCACAACCTGAGCCTCTTTAAAGCCTGATTGTGACAATTTATTGCGCACATCAGACACATTGACTGCAGTCGGATAAGAGACTTGAACTTGGGTGCCTCCGGTAAAATCTAAGCCCCAAATCAAACCTTTGACAGCCAAGCCAGTCATTGAAACCAAGAATATCAAAATAGAAAAGCACGCCGTCCACTTACGGGCACCCATAAAATCTATTTTTGAATTAGGATTAAAAAACTCCATCAAAACCTCTCTCAAATTCCAATTGATATTTGTTTGACTGACCGATGTCCGTAAATCACATTGACAATGGCACGCGTGTAAGTAATACCTGTGATCATCGAGGTGATCAGACCTAAAGATAACGTCACCGCAAAACCACGCACAGGACCTGTACCAATTGAAAACAATACAATGGCCACGATCAACGTAGTGATATTCGCATCTAAAATTGTTGAAAATGCTCGCTCATAGCCTGCATAAATTGCAGCTTGAGGAGACAATCCGTTACGCAGCTCTTCACGAATGCGTTCATTGATCAAGACGTTTGCATCTACGGCCATACCCACAGTCAACACAATCCCAGCAATACCCGGAAGCGTTAACGTAGCACCCAGCATGGATAATAGAGCACATAGAAACATCAAATTTAATGCCAAAGCCACATTAGCAATCAAACCAAATAATCGATAATACACCAGCATCAAAATCAATATTAAGCCCAGCCCGACCTCTAAAGAAAATATTCCGCGCTTGATGTTTTCTTTACCCAATGTAGGACCTACAGTGCGTTCCTCAACTGGATAAATAGCTGCAGGCAATGCACCCGCGCGTAAAAGCAATGCTAAATTACTGGCCTCTTTGCTGTCTGACAAACCCGTGATTTGAAAGCTATTGCCTAAAGCCGAAAGAATCACCGCAGTAGAAATGATCCGCTCATCACGCATTGTTTTGCGTTCTAACACACCATTAACCATATGTTCCGAAGTTTTAGATTCTACGAAAACAATAGCCATGGATTTGCCAATATTGTCGCGTGTGACCTTATTAAACAGGGCTTCTCCCCCGCCACCCAACTGAATATGTACTGCAGGCGTTGCGGTTTGCTGATCAAAACTCGACACAGCTGATGTGATTGAATCACCACTTAAAACCACTTGGCGCTTAAGTAGTATCGGATTAGACTTCATACGCAATAATTTTGAAGTCACTGGAATTGCGCCAGTTTTAGCGGCGATCAAAGGGTCGTTGTCTTGATCAACCAAATAAAACTGTAATGTCGCCGTTCCACCCAAAATTTGCTTTGCTCGAGCAGCATCTTGAATGCCTGGCAAATCCACACCAATACGTGTGGCACCCTGTTGGACAACCACAGCCTCGCCCACGCCTAATTCATTCACACGATTACGTAAAATACTCATGGTTTGATCAATCGTTGATTGACGAATATTGTGGCGTTCGCTCGCCGACAAACTACCCACAATGGCGTTTTTGTTTTTAGCGGCTTTGAATGTCAAGTCAGCATATTTGGGTTGTAATTCATGCAGAGCTTTTTCAGCCAATTCAGCCGAACGTAGACGAATTTCGATACCTTGACGCGGAAAATATCGAATACCTGCATACCGAATCCCAGTTTCGCGCAAGTCTTGGCCTATAGATTTCAATAGCCCTTCATAACGCCGATGAATCACGCTATCGATATCCACTTCAAGAAGAAAATGCACGCCACCTCGCAAATCTAACCCTTGCTTCATAGGTTCGGCATAAATAGCAGACAACCATTTTGGTGTCGACGGTGCGAGGTTCAAAGCAACAATAAAATTGTTTCCCAATCCATGATTGATCACATCTCTTGCATGTAATTGTGTATCAGTCGATGAAAATCGTACTTCAACACCATCGCCCTGAATACGAGCAGAACGATAAGATATGTTCGCTTCTTCCAATAAAGCTTTTGTTTGCTTAAGAATGGCATGAGGATCCATGGCAGTGTCAGTAGAAATTTGCACCACAGGATCTTCACTATACAAATTGGGAATGGTGTAAATAATGGCAATGATTGCCAGCATCACCAATAATGCATTTTTCCAAAGCGGATATTTATTTTGCATTTGTTTTATACTCGCTTACAGTGAATCAAGAGTACCCTTAGGCAACACGGCTGTCACAGCATCTCGCTGAACAATAATATCTACTCCGCTACTCACTGTAGCTTTTAAATAAACGTCATTCACCAAATTATCTACTTTTGCCACAATACCTGAGGTTAATACAATTTCATCGCCTTTTTTTAATTTAGTGACCAATTCTTTGTGTTGTTTGGCTCGTTTGTTCTGAGGACGGATCATCATAAAATAAAATAAAACGAAAATACCCATGATCATAATGAGCGAAAATGACCCATCAGATCGGGGAGCTGTTGCGACTGCGGCGGTACCTGCTGCTAGAGCATCACTTATCAAAAAACTCATACACTACTCCTAGATTTCATCATGATTTTTGTGACATCATATCGATATTTGTTGTCAGCGTAAATGAGTTTCTTGCCTGAATAACGCAAAATATGATGCGACATAAAGGGCGAATGATTTCTATTTAATCATATAGCTTGAGCCCAAGACTGTTGACCTGTTCTCTCAACAATGATTTTGAAAAGGTAGTCATTCAACTCGTTTCTAGGAAACGCTCTTTGAGGCATATTGAAACCAAAATATATTGTGGATGATCAGCAAACGCTGACAAAGTAACGGCGTACTTTGGAATAGATGATGCAAGTAAGCGCGAGTAAATCCTTGCTTGCATGTGGAACAAGCGCAGTCAGCTTCCAAAGCCTCAAACTGAAATGCAAAGTGCTTTTGTGTGATAGATACCGTTCCTCCCTGGTGATAGACGAGCCCTTGACAAGCATCCATAGCAGGTTTATCTGAAGCATAATAAATTTGGGTCTGAAATCCAGCCAACTCTTGAATAGGGAAAACACCTTCATCATCTTGGATATACAAGGGTATTGATGCATTGCTGAGTAAGGTGTTGTTCTTTGCCCAATCAGCAGCTGTGCCATACAAACCATAAGGATCTGCATCAGCACTCGCTACAGAGTCAAGAGGAAAAAATGGCAGCGTAAAAGACGCTAAGTCGGGCATTTCTTTTTTCTCGACACCCGCAGGAAGCAAAACGATACGCGGACGCAGATGGTGAACCAGCATCCAAAATTGTTGCATGCTGAGCTTTGTACGAGTCCCATCATACACAGATTGGATCTCAAAGTGTTCAGAATCCTTTAAAATCAACATGCTCGCATCTAATACCAAATTTTTGGCCCAACCCAGATACTCACGTAGATCAGAGAGTGTTTGTAAATAGAACAACCCAGGTTTCATCAGCAACGAAGACAAAGAGCAGACGGCATAATCAATACCTAATTCATCCCAATTATCTTGGGTGAGACAAGCGCCAGCAGGCGTGGTAATGTGCGGAACAAACCTTATCATAATAACAAACTCACATCACCGTAAGAAAAAAATCGATAGTTCTGTTCAATTGCCATTGCGTATAGGGCCATGGTTTTTTCGTGACCAATTAAGGCTGAAACCAACATCAATAGCGTTGACTCAGGCAAATGGAAATTTGTTATCAATCCATCACAAATTTGAAACTGATAGCCAGGTTGGATAAAAATACTGGTATCACGTTGGCAAGGATGCAACTCACCCCCGACTGCAGCTGACTCTAGACTTCGTAACGCTGTGGTTCCTACGGCGATCACTCGCCGCCCCGCCGCTTTTGCGTGTGCCACTTTCGCGCATAGCGTCTCATCCACAGTAAACCACTCTGCATGCATTTTGTGTTCGCTGATATGGTCACATCGCACAGGTTGAAACGTTCCTGCACCCACGTGCAAGGTGGTATAGCCCAGCTCCACACCATGTTTTTCCAATTCTGCGAAGATCTCTTCATCAAAATGCAATCCTGCTGTAGGCGCAGCCACCGATCCTTTGTGTTTGGCATAAATGGTTTGATACCGTTGCAAATCAGAACTGTTATCTTGACGAGTGATATAGGGTGGCAATGGCATATGCCCTACTGCTTCTAACATGTCTTCAATTTTGTTGGGCGACTCACACCAGTATAAGTCTTCTTTTTTCTCAACAACCTTTAAAGACCAATGGTCTCCGACTTTAATCTCGGTGCCAGGTTTTGGAGCCTTGCTGGCTCGAATATGCGCCCAAAATTGGTGATCAGACACCACCCGTTCTACGAAAATCTCGACTCTGCCACCACTGGCTTTATGACCAAACAATCTCGCAGGTATGACCCGGCTATCATTGAATACCAACAAATCGCCTGGATGCAAATATTCAGGCAAATCGCGAAATGCACGATGCGCATGGGTCTGATTGGCACGTTGATAGACCAACATCCGCGAATCAGCGCGTTGTGCCAATGGAAATTGAGCAATCAACGCTTCGGGTAAATCAAAATAAAAATCAGATTTTTTCAAAGGTAACCTATTAGAATGAAGGGGTATTTATAGAGGCTTGCTGAGCAGCTGATGCTGACCAACTATACAAAGGAGTCGACTTATCCCAACTCATCCGAACCTCTATCCCGGGGATATCGGCAATTT
Organism: uncultured Legionella sp.; assembly: GCA_964625775.1. Taxonomy (GTDB): domain Bacteria; phylum Pseudomonadota; class Gammaproteobacteria; order Legionellales; family Legionellaceae. The sequence goes on from CAZVEH010000009.1 coordinate 5,601, forward strand.
TTTTCAAATCCGCGTCCATAGTTGCACGGGATGTGACATAGATCACCAACGGCGCTGCATGGGCAGATGCATAAGCAAATCTATGTGAATGATGCGCCCTTATCATACAGTCTTCGACCAGCTCAGACTTGGATTTGTGTTGCACAAAACTGCATGCCAATTCAAATCCTGCAAACCCTACCAAATGACCGTTGTGCAACTCATAAGCTTGATCGTTCTGATGTAGTTCTTGTTGCCAATGACGCATGTCTTTGCAATTGGTATAACTGATGATTTTTAATTCATGACCCTGTTTGCGCAACTCATTTGCATTCAAAACATCCAAAGTGGATACAATTTCTTGAAAAGACGGATTCATCGCTTGCCATATCTCATTGAGCTGATCCAAGGATAAACACAAACCCGTTGTCTCCTGAATACCGTCCAGCATCTTTTGGTCAAATGTGGCTTCATCCATAAATCCCATTTTAAATTGATAAATCAAACCACCCTGCTCTTCTTGCTGATTCAAAAAAGCGATCAAATGAGGAATAGCGTGTTCTTGCAATAAAGGAAACAATACCTTCATGGCTTTTCTGCGATCTTGCGTCACGATATCACCCAAACTCATGACCCATTTTTGTCGCACAGGATAAATGGGTAGATGCGATTCAATCATCAATGCACGCACATGCTGCATATGCTTACCTGGATTGTGATAGCGCAAATCCGGTATGTCATCCATGCGCTGAATGGTATTGAGGCAAGAAATGATCTCTCCTTCCAAAGGAAAGTGGCGTAATGCTTGACGTAATGTATCAGGATGCTCAATGGTTTGCATATGCATCGAAGTCGCAATTAAAACTTTGGACGCGACCCCACACTCAGCACTGCCTAAAACACCTATTTGTTCGGCCATAGATGGGTCAAAAGCTTGAATTTGGTCCAGTAGAAATTTCAAATGATAATGATTTGAATGCGTCACCCATAGCATTTGTACAGGTAAATCCTGCATGCTACGCAATTCATTCTGCAACATCTGCAGCTGTTGCGTAGAAATAACACACATTGCGTTCCAATTTTTGAGAAACTCTTCATAAGCCACCTCAACTTGGAAATCAGCATTAAATGCTTCAAGGACTTTCTGTAAACCCATGTCCTCGAAACGCTCTAGGCGTAATAGGGTCAAATGCGGCTTGATCCATGCCTTGATCGCTTCATGATTCGCCTTGTTTTCAGACAAACGAGTTAAATTGTCTATTAAAACGTCAAAATTTGAATTGATTTTTTGGCCCAAAGAAAACACAAAAAGCTTCATTTTTAGCACCAATCACAGATAAAAAAAACATTCTAACACAAACGAATCTGATGAAAAACTCCCAACTTGAAAGATAATATGACATATTATTTATGAGCAGTAACTTATATGGACTCATCCTATGTGACTTTTTACTCACGGATGATTTGCTCCGGGATAGCACTTGAGAAGTTGTTGGATTTTCGCTATGGTGACACTAACAAGACTTACGCAAAACCTCGAGGTCGAGGTTTTGCGTAAGTCCTAACTAAAAAGGATAGACACATGACACCCACATCTTGCCCCTTAGCAGCAACCGATCAGCAAACGATTGACCTTAAAGATTACCGTGGACAATGGATTGTGTTGTATTTTTACCCCAAAGATGCCACACCAGGCTGCACCACAGAAGGACAAAATTTTCGTGATGCGCATGCGGATTTTATTGCAGCAAATGCCGTTATTTTAGGCGTGTCACGCGACAGTGTACGCTCTCACGAAACATTTAAACAGAAACAACAGTTTCCTTTCGCACTCCTTAGCGATAGTGAAGAAACTTTATGTCAACAATTTGATGTCATCAAAGATAAAACCATGTATGGTAAACAGGTCCGAGGTATCGAACGCAGTACCTTTTTGATTGACCCAGAGGGTGTGGTTCAACACGAGTGGCGTAAAGTCAAAGTCGATGGCCATGTCGCAGAGGTGTACAAAACCTTGGTTGCCCTACAACAGGCAACTTAGGCGTTCATACGGGCGTATCATACGCCATAACACTCGCAGCGGTTCTCAAGGCGCGTCGATACCATAATACGTATACCGGAACACCGCTGACAATAAACAGTGAAGAAATCGCTATGGTGGTCAATGAAGTTTGCGAGATGACCCAGCAGCAAAATATCAGAGCACCTATCGAGTACAACCAATGATGTATTCCCGCTTTTTCAGCCCATAAGGCTTTCAAATAGGCTAAAACACACATCACATAGACAAACAAAAACGCCACCACTGAAAAATCAATAATCGCCGTAATCTGTTGGGCAATACTGGAACTCATCGTCAAAAACAGCAGAGGCAATATCCCTAGAGAACTGACCATCAATCCAAGCACAGGGGCATTTGCAGCATTTGTTTTGGCAAAACGTGCTGGCATCAAGCGATCTTCCGCCAATCCCAGCACAATTTGCCCACTCGCCAACATCCAAGCATTTAAGGTGCCTACACAAACCACCGCAGCGATTATGGATATCAACAAATGCCAGTGACCGCCAAATAAATACTGACTGGCATCGACGTAAGGCGCTTTTGAAACGGCCAACACCTCACCGGGAACCAACCCCATAATCCCAATACTGCTCATAAGATACAGCAATGCCGTACTTAAGGTCCCCAAAACAATAGCTCTGGGAATGGTTTTGGAAGGATTATGCACCGATCCTGCCGGCGTGGTTGCTGTTTCAAGACCAATAAATCCCCATAACGTCAAAAGCACCACTTGAGACAGCTTAGAAGACAATGGCAAGGCTTCCATTGCCGGCGATAATGTAAAATTATCCGCATCAAAATACCACATCGCAACCAAAGGTAATAAGAAAAGAGGAAATACTTTTAAAATAGATAACACAAACTCTGCAGAACCAGCCGTTTGAATGCCTTTTAAATTCAAATACGTCACAGCAAACAATAATAACACTTCTAACATCAAATACACCCAGGGCGATTGTGCCCCGATAAATGGGCTTAGATAACTGATACTGGCAATGATCACTGCCGTGGTGCTCACCCAAGAAATCACCCAATAGGTCCAACCGGTAAAAAAAGCCGGTGATAATCCAAACATTTCTTTGATATAGGCATGTGGTCCCCCTGTTCGAGGAAAACGATTGCATAAGCCCGCAAACACCAGCGCTAAACAAATCGCACCCACACCAGAAATCAACCATCCTAGAATGCTGTATTGTCCATACGCTGCCAGACTAGCAGGCAACATAAAAACGCCAGACCCAATTTGGCTTCCTGTAACTATGGCAAAAACCGACCAAAACCCTATTTTCTTTGACATGTGCACCCTATTTTACTATCTGAGAAAATGGAAAAACGCGTATCTTAACACACATTGAGGCGCAATGCCCTGATAGCACACCCCACTGCAGGGCAAGATCATGTGTGTCTATAAATGACTCAAATAGCCGCCGTCCCGCGCTTTATGCGCGGGATCCAGAGATCTTGCTAAATTCCTGGATCCCGCGGACGAGCCGCGGGACGTAGTAAATTGGTCATTGGTTGCAAATTAAATTCCAATCGAGCATTTATTCAACACACATGCGTTTACCCTGACCCCACTGTCAGGGCAAACGCATCTAAATTTTGAGCATTAAAGCCATCTTTTTCGCCTACCTACCGTGCTTTATGCACGGTATCCAGACGATCTTGATTCGAGATTGAAACTGGATTCCGCGCATAAAGCGCGGAACGTAGGCAAACTGGTTATATTATATTTGTTTATATGCGGTGGCCCACACCCCGCTATATAACTGCGACCAGCATCGTCACATATCCGCTCATCATATTTTCGATCCAAAACCGACAAATTATCAAATAAAAGAACAAAAATGTCAACATAAAAACAAATAACGGTCTACAATTACTGATATAAACCCTAATAGGTAGAGCTTTTAAATGAGTTCATCCATCCACAAATTAGAAGAAAACCATTCTGGAAAAGACTATATCATTGGTGACGTTCATGGCAACGCGCACTTGCTGAATGAAGTCATCGCACAATTAACTCCAAAAGATAGACTCTTCATCGTAGGAGACTTATTTGATCGTGGTGGCGGTGAGGTGGATGTGTACAAAACTATTTTTTCTCACCCCAATATCTATGCGGTACAAGGCAATCATGAAGATATGCTCTTGAAAGCTTGCTCGCCTCATGCAACCGAGACTGATATTAGAAGTTTTCTACAAAATGGTGGCAGTTGGGTGCTTCGCGATGCATTTGATCGAGATGCCCTCAACAAGCATATGGAGCACACAGGACACAATCCTTATAGCTTGAAAGATCTGTTTATGGCTTCTCCTAAAGTACCGGAGCTTCAGGAGATCACTGGCTATGTTCAGGATTTACCTTATGTCATTCAAGTGGGTTCAAGCGGCCATGCCTTCAATGTGTGTCATGCGGATTTGCCCTTTAGTGACCATGACTTGGACGTACTCAGCCGATCACAGATGGCGCTACCGGATAAAGCCAAACAACATGTGATGTGGGCCAGAGAAAAGTCAGCAAATGGTCCAACTTTTGCCAAAGAAGGCGGTCGGCACCCCGACTCTTCGGTGGTCTACTGTGGTCATAATATTTTAGAAACGTCAGATGATGCCATTCGCACTGCAACCAATCACGTTAACCTGGACGGGGGTGCTTATTATTCTGATTGTTTTATTTTGGTCAATCATACCGATCAACAAGCCAAGTTGATTTATCCTCAAGAGCAAACACATCTAGACATCGACCCATTGCACCAAGAAGCCGCAAAAAAAATCACTCTGCATTTGCACCAGAATGCCAAGATGTCTAGGGTAAGAAAAGAAACCCAATCATCAATCGACCATTTACGGGTAGAACAAGCTGGACTACATAAATTAAAAGCAGTAGACGGCAGCATCAAAACCAAATATCAGCCTCTTGAATCTTGTATCAACGCACTCGACGAATCTTATCAAGCTTGGAACAAACACCTCACAGAGGGTGATTTAAGCACGCTTAGAGACAAAATTGACGACCTAGAAGTAGCTTTACAAGAAGTCATGAAGCCCAAAGAAGGGTGCAGCATCAAAATGATTCAAGCGCTTCGCGGCAAAGACAGAGCTTCGATAGATTGTTTAAAAAACATGCAAGCACAGATTGCCAAATTGAAAACCACTATCAAAGACTTTGCAGAAACACCCGCCAACCAAAATCACGCTATTCACCGCCACCATTGACGCTAGAGTAACTCGGCCAGGGGTGAGGCAAAACCTCGAGGTTACCCGTTAGAATGGACACGACGCATTTGAGCACAGATTGAACGGCCACCCAAAATGTCCTAAGCCAATACGATTCCTCGTTGCTTCAACACCTGATGCAATCTGAACGCAAAACACAGCATGATGCCACTCACCGCCAACACCCCAAGCCCCATCAACCAATAATAATTTTGATAGATACTCAAACTTTGGATCGCAGACACTCGGGCTGTTGGCAATGCCACCCAATGGGCAAGATGGCCTGAAAATATGTTAGACAAAGAAGACGCCAAATACCACGCCCCCATAGCAAAGCCCAAAATATGTATGTCGCAGTACAAACCAATCATACTTAATCCAATGGCACTGACCCACAATTCAGCTAGGGTAATCAAAACATAAGTCAAAGCAATATAAACGCCGCTCACCATACCATCCTGACCAGCAGGCGCGCATCCCAACAAAAGCAAAGCAAAGCTGGCCAACACCACGCCTGATGCAAATTGATAAGGAATAGAAAATCGCGGAAATTTTTGGTAAAACTTGGGTAAATACATCCCTAGAATAATGATCAACAAAGGGTTAAGCAATTGATAGTGTGCAGGAGAAAAATGAAACCCCAACAAAGACGTATCCGAATTATGCTGTGCAAATAAGACCAGTGTGGTGTTCATTTGATTGTAAACAATAAAAAAAATGATGGCTTCGATGATCAATAATACCGCAATCAATTGTTTGGTTTTGGCAATACCTTTTAGCAGAAAGGTCTTGAATACAAACCATAACATACCCATCACACACCCGATTGAAATAATGATGCTTGCCCAAAAAATATGAGAAAAAGCAAATAACGTAAATCCATAAATGACCATCAAATATAAGATCACAAATGCAATCGACCGACCTGACAAGGGCTGAGTATCCTTGCCCCATACAACCGAATCATATATAGAATAATGTGATGCAAAATTAACTGCTGCAATCGCTTTACCTACAAAGGTTAATGCCAATACAGACAAAGGCCCATAGCTACTTTCTAACAGTGAAGGCGCGATCAGAGTGGCCAATAACGCCCCCACATTGATCGCCATATAATAATACGTCATGGCCACTTTGACTTTGACGTCTTCATCATGATACACACGTGACACCATCGCGGAGGCTGTGCCCATTAATAATGAACCCGCAGCTGGTGTCAATGCATAAGCTGCAAGAAATAACGTATCACCATGCACCGCGATACTCATCCCACTGAGCATGATGAGCAAATAGGAAAAAACAAGAAGAATACTGCCTAAAAGAATACTACGCCTCAAACCCAATACTTGGTCCGCCATATAACCACCCAAAATAGGCATCAAATACCCAGTGGCTTGACTTACTCCCATGAAAGCATAAGCTTTTGCTCCCGTGTAACCCAATCCGTGCGCCAACACAGACCGGGTTAAAAAAAGAATGAGGATGCTATTGAAGCCATAGGAGGCAAATTGACTCCAAAAAGTGATCATCACAATGTTGGCGGATTGTTTGTATTGTAACTGACTGGTGCGTGTATGATCGAGCATCATTCCCCCTGCCTACTTGCTATTTTCAGGTTCATCGCCAATACTTGGAGTAGAATGCAGCTGTATCAACCATTAAGACCTAGCATGGAAGATGATAATGACGATAACAGGCGACAAAATTGCAAATCCCCTTAATTTTTATAAGATACCAGACGAAGTGGATCTTGACAAAACTTTAACGGTGGAAGAAAAAATCAAGGTTTTGACCAACTGGTTGAACGACATTGAGCTGAGAGAAACTGCCGAAGCAGAAAACATGCGGTCGGTTCACAGCTCCCGCGGCAATCATATCGAACAGATTGAAAAGCTATTGAGACAATATCGCTCTGAATGATAACCCTATGCATCTGATTTTAGCAATTATAGCGATTCCTCTTAGTTTACTTTTGGTCATTGGCATCCATGAGCTTGGACATGCTTTGGCTGCACACTGGTTTAAGATCTCAATCAAGTCGATAGCCATTGGATTTGGTCGACCCTTATGCCGCTGGCAAGATCACAGCGGACGAGAGTGGATTTGGGGACTATGGCCATTAGGTGGATACGTTCATTTACTCAACACACGCATCACCCCCGTAGCTCGCAAAGATCTCCCCCTTTGTTTTGACAAAAAACCAATCTGGATACGCATCATTGTTCTGGTATCAGGTGCTGGAGCTAATATTTTAATGGCTTGGGTGGCTTTGACCACTGTGTTTTTATTAGGATACCCGCAAACCGAACCCGTGATTGCTAGCGTTCAAGCCCATAGCATTGCCGCGCAAGCTCACGTCCAACCAGGAGATAAGTGGATTGCCATTGCACACCACCCTACTCCTTCATGGCAGGTGGTTGGCATGCAATTGCTTGCAAATCTCGGACATGCCCATATTGCTGTTACAGTATGTGGTACCACGGGACAATATCGTCATCTCAGCTTAGATTTAACCCATTGGCAAAGCTCAGGGCAATCTCGTTCTTTACTCAGCAGCATTGGTATAGAGCCTGACAACAGCGCAGAATATCAGCGTAACATACCAGGTATACCTTTGGTTTCCGCGATACAGCAAACCTGGGTCGCCCTAGCAGAGCTGATACGCTTTTATATGATCACGATCAAACAACTGATCACCGGTAAGATTCTTTTTCTTTTTTTACTCGGTCCAGTGAGTATCCTCATGACCATGATCGATTCTTTTCTCCAAGGCCTGGTTGTTTTTTTATTGTTCATTTCTCATTTGAGTCTTGCCGTCGCTCTTGTCAACTTGCTCCCAGTTCCCACTTTGGATGGCGGATCGATTGTCTACGCATTGCTAGAGAAAGTTCGCGGAAAACCAATATCTATTGCGTTAGAATTGCTACTGCATCGGTTAATTTTTATTGCACTAAGCGTACTTTTTATCAATTTAGTTCTTAACGATCTGCAGAGATATTTTGGATAAAACATATCCCTCACATTTGATCCAGGTTGGAGGGCACTGAATATCCAAGGAATACATTGCTTAGATCAATCCAGTATGATAGTTTTTTCATCCTTTCTGCTGAGGTTTTCATTCCTATTAAAACCAAATGAGCCAAAAAATTGTGGTTGCGTAAGTGCAGATTCTTTTAGGGGAGACATGTATGGATAGCAAAATAGACCCAATGACAGAACCGCTGATCGGTGAAGAACTTAAGACGGTCGAGATCACACCTCCTTCTGAAATGGAGATTAGAACTAGTATCCTGATTCAACTGTCTACTCTGCAAAACACCACATTAAGCAAAGAAGAATATCGAGCCATTCTTGCCTTGTCGTGTGGCGCATTTGCTGTAAGACTCAATGAATTTATTCCATTAAGTTTTCTACACGAGATCGCAGACTCTTATTCTATTTCGATTGCAACAACAGCTTTGCTGATGTTTTCATTCATGCTTGGCTCTTCTATCAGCCTACCTATTACGGTGTCCATCACCACACCTATGGACCATTATCACCTATTGATTGCATTGCAAGGTTTGCTCGCAGCCTCCGCAACTATCTGTGCCATATCTCCTGAATTTTCGCTCTTACTCAGTGGGCGACTTTTGTCTTCGTTCGCGCATGCCACTTACATGGGGACGGCTGCAGTGACTGCTGCAAATATGGTACCAGAACATAAACGAGAACGGGCTAGTAATCTATTTTTTGCTGGATCAGCGTTAGCCAGTATCCTAGGCGTTCCATTAGACACTATCTTTGGCCAACATACCAACTGGCGCAATACATTTTGGCCTATTGCTGCTTTGGCTCTTTGCTCTGCTTTCAGTATCATCTTGTTTTTAAAGAACGAAAATCCCAGGATCAGCGAAGAAGCATTAGCTTTGCAACGCAAAAAGGAAATAGAACAACGACAAAGAGACCTAGGTATTTTTAAAAAACCAGATCTATGGCTGGCTCTGAGTGCGTCTATGTTTGCTTATGCCGGTCTGTTAACCTCTTATACATTTTTTGCTCAAATGATGGTTGAGTTGGCCGACTATTCAAAAAAAGATTTGGCCTGGTTGATCATTTTATATGGCACAGGTGCCCTTTTGGGAACCCTTTTTGGTGAGAGGTTATCGCATGTCAGTACGTCAAAAAGCGCAACACGTTTGATGGTCGCGTTTGCCCTTGTTCTTTTTTCTTTTAGTTTTACTGTTGATTACAAAATCCCTGCGGTAATCTCATTGGTCATGACTGGATTCACAGGTTACGCAGTCACAAGTCCTTTGATGCATTACACAGCAGTTAAAGCAGGTTCTGCTAGAGAGCTCGCAGAAACCGCCAATAACTTTGCATTTGGAATGGGCGCTGCTTTGGGTATCTTTTTGGGTATTATGGCCATCAATCATGGCTATGGTTATCGTTCACCCAATTGGATAGGTGGCTGTTTGGTACTGCTTGGGCTTTGTTGCCTTGTATTGGGAGAAAGACAAGCGTGTTTTCAAAAGCTAGAGAGGGCTATGGGCATCTTCGGGGTATATCACTCAAGGTTGCCCCTGTCCGATGAAGAGGCAAGTCATGGATGGCAGAAACCTACGCAAGATGCACGTATTTCTTGTGACGAGGATTCTAAAAGTGATGGATCGGCAGAACACATAAACGGCTACCCACGTTTTGGATTTTCGTTTAGTAGCGAGAACGGAAACAGTTTTTGGGGCTCCCAAACTTCTCGCTCCTCAAACCAAGTAGAACTCATCAAAGAGTGTTTAAATCAAAAAGATACAGCCTACAGTCCAACTGGCATCATAGTCTGATAAATAATAAATCGTTTGCTGTTCATGGAACTCAAAACCATGCACCAATAACCCATAAAAGTAGGACGCCACCAAGCAATTTCTCAATATAAATTGATTGCCTTGATACGCTTGAGTGAGAAACTGCTGATCTTGATGGCATAATTTATCATCAGCTTGTTGCAAAAGTTCATGTAGAGTAAATGCATGCTCTGGCAATTGAAAAGGTTTTTGGCCAATCATGCCAGTGACTGCGGCCACTGTGTACCAATCTTGGATCGTACTTTTTGTCAGTGCAGCATGGGTCAGTGTCTTGACCTGGTAAGTCTGATTCAGCAGGTCTCCCATCTCATGTTGACAGGTATTCGCATCGCCCAAAGCAGATTCGCCATTTGCCAGAAGATACCCATTTGGGAAACAAGCCCCATGCTGCTGAGCATGTGCAAATATCTCATTCGCACCCAACCCGAGAAAACTATGCGTAAATACTGTCAAATGGCGACCATATACATCTATTTGCCGCAGATCCTTAGGGTCAATCTGTTCTGGATGTTGTAGCGGAAAAGCAATCTGCGCAGAAGCGCCGCCAATCTCTAGCAAGCCCACCAAAGGCTGCGTAGCATCTTCCAATCTATGGAGATGATAGTTCAATCCTAACCATCCATACAGCGCTTCGTCTTCACCAGAAATGGTACGGGCTTCCTTTAAGGACCATTGCGGATGAACGGAAAACCAAGCTGTGATTTTTTTGTAAGACCGCGCTTGAATATGAGACGGCAATAAGCGCATACCCGCAGTGGCATAAAAATAAACGGGTATCTCGTGAGGAACCTGTGACATCAAGCGTTCTACATACGCATCAACAGCGACATCATCAGCCGCAACAGGGGCTAATCCAGGTTCAATTTTATGGACATAGATGGGTTCGATGTGGATAGGCGTTTGTTCTGCATTCAAATCGTATGCGTAGACATAAATTCTTGATGCGGTACTGCCCGCATCTACCACTGCAACACAATGGTGTTGCTCACAATTTGGCGCATTGGGATGTGTTGCACAACCAACCGAAGAAAACATACAAGCCGATACGACCCATGCCTTCATGCAACGATACAGTAGTCTCATGATCTTCCCAAAAATTGCAGTACCTTAAGACAGTTTGACTATAAATTCAAGTTAAAAAGGGTGTTATTGCCAGTTTTTTACGCTGAAACCTCAGATGAATCATGCCTTGTTCTGCAGTAGCAAACAACTGAATATGAGCGTCTTGATATCGCCGCATGATCTTGAGATGAGGAAAATGATAACGATTATCAAATCCATAAGATAATACGGCATACTTGGGCGCGACCACCTTTAAAAAACTTGATGAAGAAGACGTTTGACTGCCATGATGAGGCACCACCATCACAGTTGATTTCAAGGATGCGCCATACAGCTCAATCAACTGTGTCTCCGCTATGCGTTCAATATCCCCTGTCAGCAACAATTGATCGGACTGATTCGAAATGTGTAACACACATGAGCGATTGTTTTTAGTCCCAGAAAGCATCTTAAGAGGAAAAAAATGAAAACGAATACCATCCCACGTCCAATCCGCATAGTCATGGCAGGATTTGCCACGATGATAAAACGCAGGATCATCCACCACCAACTCACTGCCAGGATATTTTGCTTCAATACTGGCCAATCCACCGCGATGATCTAAATCGGGATGACTGACGACGATTTTATCCAAATGATCAACACCCAACAGGTGCAAATACGGCACCATCACCATTTGGCCCATATCTGATCCATGATACATTTGGCCGCCTGTATCATAGACCAAAACATGATGATGAGTTCTAATCACAACCGCTAACCCTTGACCCACATCCAAAATATGCGCCTGAAATTCATGATCAGGAATCTCAACATGCGGTGGATAAAAAGACGCGACCAACATGCCTAAGGCCGCGGGAAACAAGGCTTTCAGTGGCAATAACAAAAAAATCATCAAAGCCAACATCCACATCAGAGGTAAGATCATATTTGCGTAACTCATTTGCAGATTCATCCACGCCAATCCGTCTATCCAGTGCAGAAAAAACAGTAACGCGGAAATGCTCATTTTTAAAATAACAACCATCCAAGTCATATACTGTCCCAAGCCTAACGTCACCATAGCCAAAGGAACGATCACAAAACTGACCAGGGGAATGGCAATAATATTTGCCACCAAACCACTCACAGCACCATAGGAAAACCAATACATGGTGAACGGTAGGAGCCCCACCATGCAAGACAACTGAATCCACCCCAATTTCCGCCATCCCACTGCCAAAATACGCCGATTCATGGTTAATAAAATCGCCACTGCTATAAAAGACAGATAAAATCCCGGCATCAGCACCGCATGAGGCTCTGAGAGCAATATGGCCAACAATGCATAACGCCATGCTTGCCATGCACCAAATTGCCGCTGCCCCAAATACCGTAAAAACATAAATCCTGATGCGATCACAGCACGCTCGGCCGGCGCACCAAATCCTGCAATCAAAGCGTAGAATACGCCACTAAAAATACCCGCAAAACTTGCTATTTTTTGCGCGGGATAGCGTAAACATAAACGCCTAGATCGTGACCAGACGTATAAAACCAATTTAAAAACCATGCCTGCAATCAAACCAATATGCGAACCCGAAATTACCATCAAATGAGTGGTCCCTGTGCAACGAAACAAGGTCCAAGAAGTTTGGCTGATATGGTTGGTGACACCAATTGTTAGTGCTTGAACAATCCCCAAAGTCGTTTTGTCAGAGATCATTGCGGCCAAATAGGTTGCTATTTTTTCTCGTAATACCAACATACTCAGAGGAATAACGTGTGGTCGCTGTTTCATGGTGTCTTTTTGAATCGTTCCAGTCCAACGAATATGGCGTGCTTCCATCAAGGTCTTGAAGTCAAACCCACCAGGATTATTGAGATTATGAACACGGCGTAATTTTGCCCGCAAGACCCAACGCTGGCCGACGTTTATCGGAGGACATTTTTGATAGCAAGCCAATTGCATACGGGCTTTGATGGGAGACTCATTGAGGGTATCTGCATCGAATTCAAATTTGATTTTTTCGGGCGTTTGATTAGGAATGGACGCCACAACCCCCGATAACTCGGCATGCGGTATCACAGCTTGCAAGGGCACACCCTGATCAGCAGTCCGCCATTGATGAAACGCACCCAACCCAAAAGCCAAAGCGAACATGCCTAACAAAACCCAGCGCGGGCGAAATAAAAGAGAAGCCATGATGAACAACAGACAAAGTGGGGAGCGCGTATAAAAATACAGCATCCCTACAAAAAAACTGAGGATTTCCATATCGTGTCAGGTTGGATTGACGACTAAAGACACTGTACAGGAGAGAGGGAAATTTGTCATCCCTGCACCCCACCGGTAAACCCATCTAAATTTGACCAGTTACATGAGCCAAGCCATCTATGTTGGAAAACATATTGCGCTGCCGACAACGCCTTGCATGGGATTAATAATTTTTCAAAAGCATTAATATAAAGACCAAATAGCCAACAAAAACTCATTTAATGATTAAAAAAATGATCCAATGTTAAAAATAATGATTCTATGGTTTTTTTTAATCAAAATAGCTGGATTTTTGAAAAAACCATCAATATAATGCCGCACCATGCAAAAATAATAATAATAGTGCCCATGTTTTCCTCAAATGAAATAATAAGAAAAAAAAGCGATATCCAATCTCTTTACTATATTGTAGATATTAATAATTTAAGCAGCATTTTAAAAAATGGTATAGTGTCTCGTCATTTTGCCATCAAACATGGACTGCTTAATCCAGACAATGATATTTCGGATGCAGAAGTGCAAAGACTTAGGGAAAAAACCATCAAGTCTCCTTACGACAAGAAAAATTACGCACTACATAGTTATGCTAATTTGTACATACAGCCAAATAATTGCATGTTGTATGCTGTGGCTAAAAAAAAGGGCATTCACAACCTATGTGTGATTAAAGTCAGTAACAAAGTTCTAAATAAGCCCGGAGCAATTATGTCATTGGGCAATGCTGCTTGTGCTCATTCTAAATTTTTTAATCCTGATAAATGGCACATATCGCAAGAAAATATAGACACTTTTAACAATTCGCATTTCTCAGGAAATCGTGATTTTCTTGATGAGTATTATTTCACAAAAAATAAACAACTTAGACAATCAGAAGTACTGATTCTGGATCATATTAGCGTTACATACATTCAAGAAGTGATTGTACATAGTGATCCTGCCTATCGGAGTGTTTATGAAATAATAGAGCATAGTCTTTTAAAAAACATAAGCGTTAGAATGGCCTATAATTTTTCTACTCCTTTTCGACCCTCATCTCCTCATGATATCGATTGTAATCTTTTCCCAACATCTTCTGTTAATACGTCTAAAAAAAGAAAAGAACCAGATTCTGAATCAACGAACGCCTCAGAGCTCACATCTTTTCCTTTAAACAACCTAGGATTATTCCCTTCTAGTAAAAAAGTAAGAGATAATTCATTCCCACCTCCGATATCATTTTATCAAGTGATAAATGGGGCAAGATCTTAAATCACTAATGGAATCAGGAAATAACATGTCAGGAAATAAATTAAATATCATGCACCCCAAAAACATCCGTTATTGTGGGGAGGAAGACATATTCCATTCTAACAAACAAGTCCTTGTCAATCCCATCAACACCAAAGGGGTCATGGGTAAAGGCCTGGCAAAAAAATATAAAGATAATTTTCCCGAAATGTTTCAAGAATATCAATTATTGTGCCAAGCGAAAAAAGTAGTCATAGGCCAGCCTTATTTATACAAGGGCGAGCGGTGGATATTAAATTTCCCTACTAAAGACGATTGGCGACAGCCTTCTAACATAGAATATATTAGAAGCGGTTTAGAGTATCTTATCGAGCATGTCGAAGAATGGGGAATCACATCCATGGCATTTCCCGCACTGGGGTGTGGATTGGGAGGGCTACAATGGAAAGATGTTTATCCTGTCATGATGACGTATTTGGGTCAGCTCAATATTCCAGTGGATATTCATGCATCCTTCGGGAAACCAGAGCCTAGAAAGCGCACAGCAACTGGTAGCCCTCCCGATTTTTTCAGTCCGAAAGGAAAAAAGCCCTCTCCTATGCCAACACCTAGTCTCACCCAAGAAAACACAGAGGATACCGAAAGCGGGACTAAATTCGGATTTGGAACACCTACTAAAGGTTGATGTAACGTAAGCACTTTTCAAAGAAACGGTATCAGTTGAGTCGTGCCACACTTCAGGAGATCCTTCAAACGGCTACGCCGTTTTCAGGCTGACGTGCTGGGGACATACAAGAAACGCCATATTTGGCGTTTCTTTGAACAACAGTATAGCGTTTATTCATGATGAACTTCAGAAGTAGTTATGTGAGTAAACCCATCTATATCTAATGTTCCCGCGTCGCCAAAAACTCTATTTTCGGATGTCGTTCTTCAGCCATGGCTAAATTCACTCGAGTGGGCGCAAGATAAATCAACGAGTCACTGCCATCTAACGCCAAGTAATCAAACGCCTTATCACGGAACTCTGTGAGCGTTTTATCATCCGGCGCATACACCCATCGTGCGCAAGTCACGTTCACGGATTCATAAATGCAATCCACTTTATACTCATGTTGCAAACGATGCGCGACCACGTCGAACTGTAGTACCCCAACGGCACCCAAAATCAACTGGTTGGATGACAAAGGTCGAAATACCTGAGTTGCACCCTCTTCAGATAATTCTATCAAACCTTTCAACAAGGCCTTGCTTTTCATGGGATCTTTTAATCGGACCAAGCGGAACAATTCGGGGGCAAAATTAGGGATCCCAGTAAATTTCAACATCTCGCCTTGCGTGAACGTATCTCCAATACGGATCGTGCCATGATTATGCAAGCCAATGATGTCGCCGCTCAACGCAGTTTCTGCTTGTGAACGGTCTCCAGCCATAAAGGTCAATGCATTGGCAATTTGTATGTCCTTGCCCAAACGCAAATGCCGCAATTTCATACCACGTGCAAATTTTCCTGAGCATATTCGCATAAATGCAATGCGATCACGATGTTTAGGATCCATATTGGCTTGAATTTTAAACACAAATCCACTAAACCCTTCTTCATCCGGCTGTACGGTACGTTCTTCTGCAACACGAGCTCTGGGTCCGGGTGCATATCGAGCAAAATCATCTAATAAAGCTTTGATACCAAAATTATTGATAGCTGATCCAAAATACACCGGCGATAATGTACCCGCCAAATAAGCATCCTCATCAAAGGCATGCGACGCACCTTTGACCAAATGGATCTCTTCTCTGATCTCAGCCGCCATATCACCTAAATGTTCATCTAACAAGGGGTTATCCAGACCAACAATCGCCAAACCATCTTGTTTTTGTGCATTTTTACCCGATTCATACAAATACACCGTATCTTCGCGTAAATGATAAATGCCTTTAAAACGCTTTCCCATACCAATGGGCCAAGTCACTGGCGTGCATTGAATACCCAAAACCGTTTCCACTTCGTCCAAAAGATCAATGGGCTCTCGCCCTTCACGATCTAGTTTATTGATGAAGGTCATGATAGGGGTTTGACGTAAACGACACACATTCATGAGTTTAATAGTACGATCTTCCACCCCTTTGGCCACATCGATCACCATCAAAGCAGAATCAACAGCCGTCAAAGTGCGATAAGTATCTTCAGAAAAATCTTCATGCCCAGGGGTGTCTAGTAAATTCATCACATGTTCTTGATGCACAAATTGCATCACAGAGGTAGTGATAGAAATACCGCGCTCTTGCTCCATCTCCATCCAATCCGAGGTCGCATGCCGGCTAGCCTTACGACCTTTGACTGAGCCAGCGAGCTGAATAGCACCCCCAAACAATAATAGTTTTTCTGTGACCGTGGTCTTACCCGCATCAGGGTGGGAGATGATAGCAAACGTGCGACGTTTGCTAAAATCTTGATAAAAATCCGACATACCTTCGACTCGCAACAAAATATTCCTGCATTTTAAAGGATTTTGGGTTTAAATGCATTCAAAATAGCGATTGACCATCATAGGCGTCACCTCAGCGAGGGTTGTGGGTTGCCAATAGGGATGCTGATCCTTATCCACCAGCACCGCTCTGATCCCCTCATAAAAATCATGATCTTGTAAAAAATGACGGACCAGGCGCCCATCTATTTCTAAACAAGCCGCAAGATTCTTTGTACGGGTTGTGCGTAATTGCTGTAAAGTAACTTTCAAACTCAAAGGAGACTTGGTCAACAAACGTCCATAAACCTCTTGAAACCAGGCTTCTTTTCTTTGCTGTAATCTATCAAAGATACGCTCCACACTATCTGCAACAAAACAAGCATCAATGCCATCTTCTTTTTTTTGCAGTGATGAGGTTGGGGTTTTTTCAGCATAGCGCGCCAAGCAATCATTTACGGTTTGGTGTGCATCGTGAGACAGATCAGATTCTAACAGCGTTTTGATGAGTTTTGGGAAATCTTCTGCCGGTATCAATGCGGCCACCAACTCCAAAGCCAGTGCATCTTTTGCAGTGATGCGATCGCCGGTTAACCCCAAATAAAATCCAAATTGTCCAGGGCAACGGGCTAAAATATGGCTGGCACCAATATCCGGAAAAAATCCAATACCCGTCTCTGGCATTGCAAAAACAAAGCGTTGACTGGCCACTGGATGTGAACCGTGTAATGAAATGCCTACCCCCCCTCCCATGGTGATACCGTCCATTAAAGCGATATAAGGTTTGGGAAAATCATGAATCAATTGATTTAAACGATACTCACGTTCAAAAAAATTCAGTTGTTGCGAAAATGCCCCGCGTAAATCATAAATTTGGCGTACATCGCCTCCTGCGCAGAATGCTTTTCCAGAGCTTGCTTGAACCACCACTGCATGAATCGCATCATCAGAGTGCCAAAGCAATAATTGTTGTGTCATGATATCGATCATCGGCAACGATAATGCGTGCAATGCTTTGGGGCGACTTAGCGTCATAAACCCAATATTTCCCTGAACAGAACACTCCACACTCACCTGTTATTCTCCTTTAAATTGAGGTTGACGACGGGCAAAAAATGCCTCTACTCCTTCGTTTTTATCAGCACTGGCACAAGTTTTTGCAAATTGTAATGCCTCAATATGTAAGGCATCCGTCAAAGACAAATCATACCCATGATCAATCGCTTCCATCACACCCAAGATGGCCAGAGGCGCCATGGTCAGTATGCCCTGTAACATACCCCAAGCTTTCTCTTCTAAGTCTTCAAGCGGCACAACCTCCGACACCAGGCCCCATAGTTTTGCTGTCTCGGCATCAATCGTTCGTCCAGTCAAACACAGGTCCAAAGCTCGTCCTTTACCCACCAATCTGGCCAAACGCTGCGTCCCTCCGTATCCGGGAATCACGCCCAATTTCACCTCAGGTTGCGCAAATTGGGCAGTTGTAGCCGCAATCCGCAGTGTGGCCGACATCGCCAACTCGCATCCTCCTCCCAATGCATACCCATTCACCGCAGCAATCGAAGGTTTGCCCAGAGTTTCTAAGGCACGAAAGACTTGTTGGCCCATATGAGCAAACGCATAGCCTGTTTGTGCGTTGCATTCAGCCAACCGATGAATATCAGCACCTGCACAAAATGCCTTGCCTTGCCCCGTTAAAAATACCCCTTTGATCTCTCGATCGTTTTTTGCTTGCTCGATCAGAACCGCTAAGGATCGCAAAACGTCCTCATTCAAAGCATTTAATTTATCCGGTCGATTGAGGGTGATCATCAACACACCGTCACGGAGGTGATGCTGTAGCACAGACATAGATATCTCCTTATTATTCAATAATATACTCTGTGTCTAGCACAGTTTTTGCAATAATCTCTCGCATGATTTCATTGGTACCTTCTAAAATTTGATGTACACGTAAATCTCGAAAAATACGTTCTATTTGATAATCACGCAAATACCCGTAACCGCCGTGCAACTGCATGGCTTTGTCACTGATCTGAAAAGCCACATCGGTCGCCATACGTTTGGCCATCGCACAATACATAGGGGCATGAGGGTGTTGTTTATCTAAATAATCTGCCGCACGATATACCATCAAGCGCGCCGCTTCGAAATCGGTCATCATATCGGCATAGTAAAAACGCAATGCCTGCATTTTACTCAGAGGTTGCTTAAATTGTTTACGATCTTTCATGTACGCACGGGTCAAACGCAAGCAAGCCGTCGCGCCACCCAAAGAACAGGCGGCAATATTAATACGACCTCCATTCAATGCGGACAAGGCGATTTTAAACCCCGCGCCCTCATCTCCAATACGATGAGCCACCGGTACACGACAATTGCTAAAATACACCATGGAGGTAGGTTGATTACGCCACCCCATTTTTTTTTCCAAATTACCAAAGCTTAAGCCTGGCGTATTTTTTTCTACTAAAATACACGTGATACCATGATGAACATGAGAATTGGTTCTGACCATGCATAAATACACATCGCTAACGCTACCCCCTGAAATAAACGCCTTGGATCCATTCAGAACATAATGGTCACCATCAAGGGTCGCTGTGGTTTTTAGGGAAGCTGCATCGGATCCTGAATCTGGTTCAGTCAAACAATAACTGGCCAACACATCCATTGAAGTTAATTTGGGCCCCCACTGTTCACGCAAAGATTGCGACGCATACTTATCAATCACAGATGTGACCATATTATGAATCGACAAATAGGCGCTGGTAGTGACACAGCCCGTAGCCAATTGTTCAAAAATGATAGCAGCAGCCAAACGATTCAATGCAGCGCCACCAATATCCGTTTGCGCAAATATACCAGCCATCCCCAATGCGGCTGCGTCGCGAAGGGTTGCGACAGGGAACTCACTTCGCTCATCCCAATCAGCAGCATGCGGTTCTAATTGCAATCGAGCAAATTCTGCAGCCATATCTCGAAATGCACGCAATTCTTCATTCAACTCAAATTGCATATTCTATCCTTATGTGGTTACATACGCACAACATAGCTAGGAGTATTCATATCATTGCACTGTCTCTGTGTAAAGATACGCCGCTCATAAGAATCAAAAATGACAAACCAGACTCAGGTATCCACATTAACTGCCCGTCAAATTTTAAAAAACTATTATGGCTATGATGAATTTCGCGGACCTCAAGAAAACATCATTCAGGATTTGGTCAACGGTCAGGATTTACTGGTCCTCATGCCAACGGGCGGAGGCAAGTCATTATGCTACCAAATCCCCTCGTTATTGCGACACGGTGTAGGCATTGTCGTATCACCGCTGATCGCATTAATGGAAGATCAAGTCACTGCTTTAACGCTACTTGGGATTCGAGCGGCGTATTACAACTCCTCCCTCACCAGTCAACAAGCCAGAGAAGTTTTGGCGCGATTACACGCCAATGATCTTGATCTGCTCTATATCGCTCCTGAACGGTTACTCAGTCATACCTTTTTAGAACGCCTAGAAGAGTGTTCCATTGCTTTATTTGCCATCGATGAAGCCCATTGTATTTCTCAATGGGGTCATGATTTTCGCCCCGAATACGCTGCGCTTGGCGCACTCAAAGCACATTTTCCGCAACACCCTATCATCGCTTTGACTGCCACGGCCGATTTGCAAACACAGAAAGATATTGTTGCAAAATTACACTATACGCCAAAAGCTTATGTCGCCTCATTCAATCGACCCAACATATATTACCAAGTAGTCCCTAAGCAAAACCCTTTCAAACAAGTCCAACACTTTTTACAATCACAGCCCCAGCAGTCTGGTATCATCTATTGCTCCACACGGGCAAATGTGGAAAAACTAGTCACCAAACTCCAAGCAGCGCAGTACCGGGCACGAGGATACCATGCTGGATTATCCCACCAAGATCGCAGAGAGGTACAAACCTTATTTCGTTACGATCAAGTTGATATTGTGGTTGCAACCATTGCGTTTGGTATGGGCATCGACAAACCGAATGTACGATTTGTTTTACACTATGACTTACCGAAAAATATTGAAAGTTACTATCAAGAAACAGGGCGCGCAGGACGAGATGGATTACAAGCTCGTGCATTTATGCTATTTGACCCAGCCGACAGCGCGCGATTACGTGGCTGGATCAATACCTTACCTATCGAGTCCCAACAACGCATTGAACATCACAAATTGAACCATATGATCGCGTTTGCAACCGCAACCCATTGTCGTCGTCAAATTTTATTACGCTATTTTGATGAAGAACTCACCCAACCCTGCGGCACATGCGACGTGTGTGATCATCCACCCACAACAATAGATGCCACCATTGCAGTACAGAAATTTTTATCGTGCGTTTATCGATTGAAACAAAACTATGGCTTAAATCACGTAATTGATGTGTTGCGTGGTAGTGAATCAGAAAAAATCAAACAAATGGGTCACCAACACCTATCTACCTATGGTATCGGCAAAGATCAGTCTGATGGCTATTGGCGACATCTTGCTTGGCAATTGATTCACCGCAATTATTGCGCCCAAGACACCGAGCATTTCAATGTGCTGAGACTTACCGCCAAGGCCAAAGATGTGTTAGTACACCATAAAGCAATCTTCCTAACCGAATTACCACCGGCAGTGAAATCGTCCATCAGCAAAACCAAAGCCAGTGCCGAACCCATGGCTTCGAATCCCCTATTTGAACGTTTACGGGCATTACGTCGTCGTTTGGCCGATGAAGAATCCAAACCATCATTTTTAATTTTTAGCGATGCAACACTCCATGATATGATCCGAGTCAAGCCCAAAACCCTTGAACAAATGCTCTCTGTCTCGGGGATAGGTCAGCATAAACTGACTCAGTATGGATCCTTTTTTTTAGAGCTCTTGCAAAGCACTGATATACCCGAAGAGCACACGAAGCGCGAATGCCTAGAACCCATTGAATGAGATGAACATGACTTTAGAACACACGATCACCCATACGCCAGATACGCTACTCAATCTAAGCTTAGATGAGTTGGGTCTGCGGCCTGATATTCAAATTCAAGACAATAATCTGCATCTCAGCCTGCAAGCCGCTTATCCCATTGCATTTCTTGAGCAATCTTTGAAAGACGCACTGAGCACACAATTACCTCAATACCACATTCATATCCACACACAACAAACCATTCGTCCGCATCAAACGCAATTACCGGGGCAAGGTTTACGAGGGGTCAAAAACATCATTGCCATTGGCTCTGGAAAAGGAGGTGTAGGAAAGTCTACTGTAGCCGTCAACTTGGCAACCGGCTTAAGTCGATTAGGAGCGCGAGTGGGTTTATTGGATGCAGATATTTATGGGCCTAGCGTGCCGTTGATGCTTGGCCAAGTCCCCCAGGTCCAAATTCAAGATGATAGGTATTTGCCTGTATCTGTGCATGGCATTGAAGCCATGTCGATTGGATATTTGACCCAATCGGATACTGCGCTCATTTGGCGGGGCCCCATGTTAGCCAAGTCTTTGATTCAAATGCTGGATCTCACATTGTGGCATGATTTAGATTATTTATGCATTGATTTACCTCCGGGCACAGGCGATATTCAACTCAGCTTGGTGCAAAAAATCCCCGTGGCAGGCGCTATCATTGTGACTACACCCCAACAAATTGCGACATTAGACGCACAAAAAGCCATGCAAATGTTTGCAAAAACCAATATTCATACCTTGGGTCTTATTGAAAACATGTCACAGCATCGTTGTAGCCAATGCGGGCATCACGAAAGCATTTTTGGTCAAGGCGGCGCGCAACGCCTGGCACACGACTATAATTGTTCATTATTAGGACATCTCCCACTGGACGCTCGCATTGGCCACGAGGCCGAGCAGGGTCAACCTTCAGCGTTGTCGCAGAATATCGATCTTGCAAAGCTTTTGTTGGTGACCGCACTTAACGTCGCTAAGGAACTGAGCCACCGACCCTTGAATTATGCCGATAAAATACCCCCTGTGGTCAGGGGGTAATACAACATGACCTCGGACAATCCGTTAAACCACACTCAAACACCCTCGCACATCATTTTAAAACAGGTTTTATCTCAAGAATATTGCCAAATACTGAGTGATTACGCGAAATTTAAAGCAAAAATCCATCCTAACATCAAAAAAAATATCGATCCCTTGGATCATGTACACCGTGAATATGGTGATCCAATGATGGAATTATTATTAGAAAAACTGCATCCCTTAGTCCAACAGGCAGTCGGTCAACCATTGTGGCCAAGTTTATCGTTTTACTATGTGTATACCCATGGCAATCAATTACAAAAACACAAAGATCGCAGTTCTTGCCAATGGGTTGCCGGTTTATGCATCGGAGCAGATGAATCTTGGCCCTTAGTCTTAAATATTGAAAACAGCCCGCAAGAAATCGTGTTGGACTGTGGTGATCTCCTGATTTTCAAAGGTCATGACATCGAACACTGGCGAGAACCCTTCCCCGGACAATGGTTTGTGTCAGCCATTTTGGGCTATGTAGAACAAGACGGTCCTTTTGCATTTCAAAAATTCGACCAACGCCCATCATTAGGCAAGCCCCATATCGGCATGTTTTGGTGGATGTGGGGCTGCTTCAAGCACAATATCATGAGACAGATGCGAAGATTCTCTGCTAACACAGCAAACAATTAAAGCAATTGCAGGCCAATTTAAAAAAACATATAATGCCCAAAATAAATCCAGGAGACAGCACCATGACTACGTTCACAGATAAGGCACGCGGTAGATTTTATGCTTATATCGCCAATAATCCATTAAACCTTACTTTGCAACAAGGTGATCCGATGCGAGAAAAAATGCAGGATTACCTACGGTCCATCCAATCTCAAGCGCGAACAACTAGCGCAATGCCAGCAGGCACAACGTCGAGCGGGGATGTGCCGATTGCAGAACCTGTTTATGCCAGTTTCTCTGCACCACAACAACGGGATGAACCCAACTTACCGCAAGTTGTACATCATCACCATTCTTCTGACAACTTTTGGTTTTGGATGTGGCTGACCAGTCGTAACAGTTCGCAACCTCAGAACATTTACATCAACTCCGATCAGAGTACAAATCATACAAGCAGAAACGGCTCTTCTAATAGCAATGAGTCACCACCTAGCTTCAAAGATTGGGCAATGATTCTTCTACTAGTCGGTGTTGCCGTTTTACCTGCTATCGGTGCCAGTGCGTATTTGCTAGGCGAGGTCGTGAATAATTTTCAAAGACTTTATTATAATGAAGGCTACCTCCAAGCAGGACTGGGCTTTGCTAATTTGGCTTTGAGTATGGCATTGGGTATTCAGATCGTTGATTACTTATTGGCCAATACAATTACTGCTATGTGTGTCAGTGCTGGTTTTTCCAATCCAGTTGGCTGGAGTTTTTTGCTACTCACAACATTGACGCTCATCACGGCTGGCATCCTGAATCTTTTGCAACAAAACTCGCTGTATGCCATAAACGCTTGCTTTTATCAAAAAACAGCCCTCTATCCCGAAGAGCCGCATCGTTTTAGTTTAGATGCAGATCAAGCCAGTTACTTACCCAAAGACATTGATCCAGAAAAAGTACGCATTGCCATCACAGCCATTCAACACGATATGCCCAAACCAGGTATACTGCGTTACAATCCTTTTTTCTTAGGAAAATCTGCCTCAGAAAAATTACAGAAAATCAGAAGCTTACGTATGCATGGCCAAGTCAATTACGAGACCACGATTGGATCAAAAGAACAGCACAATCAGGAAACACTGCATTTTACCACTGCAAGCTTAAGCAGGTAAGCCTAACGAAGCATCCATCTCGAAGGCTTACTTCATTCAAGACGCCACTAAGGCAGCTCCT
>CAZVEH010000009.1:30710-55950 GCA_964625775.1 uncultured Legionella sp.
AAGGCAGCTCCTCAGGGCGAACGAGTCATCACAACCGTTCGGCCTGAGGAGGATGCGGAACATCCGTCTCGAAGGCACCCTTTAAGAGGCGGCCTAAGGCCGCTCCTCGGAGGGAATGGGTGAGTAGTTACTGCAAATTTTTGAGGAGTCACTGTGGCTTGACTTTAAACCATTACTTATCTCTTCTGGGACTTTGACCCATAGCCTGAGTTATCAACAAAAGAGTCATCGCCAGACCGTGTTGAATTGGTAAACATACCGAGTGTCTTGTTATGGAGAGGGTGAGCTGCTTCGAGACTTTTACTGAAAAATTGCGCTAACTTTGAAGATTCTCTTGCACTTAATGAATCGGTGAATCCACGGATCTCACTCATTATTTGAGCAAATATTGGCTCATTTTTTTGGTCCTTAGCGTTTTTTAGAGGAATATAAGCTCGTTCAGGTATATTCGAATCAGATGCTAAATCTTGTCTCGTTGTCAGTGTCGCCGCTAGTTCATCCGTTAATGAAGTTGCGTACTGCTGCAATTTTTCCGCTTTTTCGCACACTTTTTTATGATTAGCATTCTTGGGATCAAGGACATCAAACGCATCAGTTTGAACATCTTTAAGGTCAAACAATATCTCCTGAAGTTCTTGCTGACGTTTAGCAAGAGGGCCATTCATAAACTCATCAATGTGATTAGCAAAAGTACCTTGATCAATCTTATCTAGTTTACCTTGGAAACTGACCAGATTTTTACCGATTTGGTTGTAAAGTTCCTGCAATCGATTAATTTCCGCTCTGACAGATTTCACTGAGTTAAGAACTTCTTGCTGTTTTGGAGCAGGTTGTTTCGTATTATTTAATTCAAGCGTCACCCTTTCTCCAATTGCATCATACAGCGAGCGTTGCTCTTCACTCAAGCGCTTTGCACCCAGCGTACTTTGATACTTATGAGCCAGGATTCTGTGAAGTGCTTTTTGCAGAAACACAGCGTCTGCTTTGAAAGAGCGATTAGAACGGTCGTTTTCTATATTTGCTTCAAGAGACTGAATACAATCTTTAAGATGTTCAATAACGGTTTTTTCCTCTGGAGTATCGGATACCTGGGGCAGATCGCCGGGGAAAGCTATCTCAGGTAATGTAACTTCGTTATTCTGACTTGCAAGCTGTTCAATATCAGCTGTTATTTTTTTTAAGGTATCTTGCATGGCTTGTTTGGTTACTTCGCGATTATGCCAAAACTGATCCACCTCAGAGTCCACTTCCTCAAGTTCTTTTTGTGAATCATACACCAACTCACTGGGTTCATGATTCTTCTGGGGGGCGGTGACTTTAGGCTCTTTTTCTTTTGCGATAAGAGTCTCGGCACGTCGTTTATTTTCAATCAAATTATCAAGTCCAGCTCGAAAAAATTCATTCTTTTGCAATCCAGTAATCGCATACAATGTTTTAGATTCTTCGCTTGAATAAAACCAACTGACCATCCAATTGTACCAACTGCTATCGTATTCTTTAACTGCATGAGCTAAGAGGTCACCATCTCCAGTATCGAGATACGCACTAATATTATTCATGATAGCTTCTCTAGCTGGATTGTTACCCTTATAATTCTTAATTCTTGTTTTGATGGCCGAAACAACATCTGCGACCAGCTCATTTGCGTCACGTCGATCAGCATGATGTTTAACTTGTATTTGTAAGTCGGCAAATATTTTTAATGCTGTAAACAATTTTATGAATGACAAGTCTACTTCGGTATGAAGTTGAGCATGTTCATTTTTGCTGTGTACGAGAGAGGCCAACTTCAAGAATTTTTCTGCTTTTAAGGGCGCGTTTTTTTGACCGAAAATATCTAAGCCAAAACTGCTTTTGGCAAATAAAGCAGGGAACAAGCTCTTCAACGACCGCATATCTCGAGAGTCAAAAGTACACAGGTGAATATAGGCTTTGCCATTATAATAGCGTAATGCGCCTGTTTTGGTGTTTAAAAAATAGCCTTTCTTTGGGTTTTCGGGATTGTTATCGCCTAGATCTTGATAGATTCTGAGATCAGAGTGAAAATGGTTCAAAACGTCTTTTTTAATTTCATTCCATGTCAATGTATTGCTAGAACTCAGTTTGTTTGAATACTGGTTTAATTTTTTTCTCAAATTGGAGAAGTCTGTTGTATGATTATCGCTGGAATCGATTGGTTTGTGGTTTTCATTGATATATTGCTCAATTTCAGAAATTTCACTCAAATACCCTGCAAGCTCAATATCCCGTTTCAGGGGGTAGTCATTCCAAAATACACGATACAGATAATCACGAATACCCCAATCCAAAAATCTATTATCTATGAATTTATCGATTTTTCCAGTGACTCGATCGTGCGACATAATAGTCTCCATTTAGAATAGCAGTATAAATAACTAATAGTTCACATTCTCTGATATTTCAACCCAATCACTTAAAAAATTTATGCTCTCTGGTGTTGGTAATGGCTGTTTGATTTACATCTTCATTGTGATTATTTTGCGCCATAGCATGAATCTTACTGTGTAATGCCTGAGTGCTTAGATGACCAGCATACTCCCCTGCTAATCTCTGTAGATGGTCCAGTTCAAGGTGATTTAATTTTCTGGTTGCTGTAAAAAACAGCTCGCGCTTTTCGACTGAAAATTGATCATAAATAGCGCTCCAAGTATGATATGTAGCTTCATCCTCAGGCGTCACAAATGAATCTTTACTCCGAATAATGTCATGATCAAACAAAAAATCAGTAAAAGCATTGGCTGCGGTTTGCATACGGTGGATACGTTGTTGGAGCGCTTTCCCTCCATGATCAAAACCATGCTTGCCAGGCAGATCTTTCAAATCCGTGAGAACAGTTTTCACACTCACATACGGAGGCATCGACGCCAGATAAGTTAAGAATGGCAGCTGATGATGTTCTGCAATTCTGCAGATTTTTGCTTGGAGGGCTTGATAATCTTGCTGCGTGAAGCCAGGCCTTTGACTGAGAAAATCTAATAATACAGTGGTCTCTTCTTTGTAGTCTAAGTTCTCCAACATCGTAGGATCCATAGTGTCTTGAACCAGGATTTCGACCAAAGACCTAATCATTGCAGTGTCTACTTTCAACTTTTTATGATGATTAACCAGATAGTCGATGCAGCGCGTATGGGCGCTTGACTGGGTTAATCTATCTAATAAAAACACGACATCTTCGGATTGCATCGAATGTTTACATAAATCAACCACCTGTCTTGGGAAGTCCTGCACCATTGTGAATAGTTTTTGATGCAATTCTTCAGGATAATTGTCTTGGATCAGTTCTTGAAGAAATTGGATATCAGGTGCCCCAGCTACCGCGTCGATAAAGGATTTGCTGAATTCAAGCACTGCCGCGGGCGTCTTGGGCACACCTGTTTTTCGTGCAAAAAACTCATTCATTCGCCCGGAGAAAGTTGCAGCGATCTCGGTATCTTCTGCCAACAATGTCATCGCAGCCACCCATGCTTGAGACGTAATGACATGACAGAGTGGATGCGAACTTACTAAAGCGGTTAAGGTGTCTAATTGCTCAGGATTAAGTTTGCTAAACGCTTTGTATAAACTATCTAGCTGCTCACTATGTTCTCCATATATTATGGCAACGAACTTTGGGTCTAAAGCAGGGTCAAAATTAGCGGCATGGCGCTGCATGCTGTTCAACCAATGTTGATGAAAGGCGATCAGCGCTTGAGTCGAGGCTCCAACATTTCGTTCGTACTGCACAGGTTCTGGTCTAGTTTTAGGTTTAGGAGGTCGTTGGAATCGAATCCGATGTTGTAGATAAAAATCAGTTAAAATCGCCCGAGATCGCTGGCCATCACTATCTTCAGCCCAAGCTGTTTCAATTGCTTTTTTACACGTTTTCCAAGCCGCCTTAACCTTTTTTTTGTCTCTACTCGCAGATAAGCCGCTTAAATGCTCCATCACTTGCCCCGAACCTTCTGCAATTAATGCCTCTTTTTGCCGGGATCGTTGCTTTGTCTCTTCTTGAATTTCATGTTTCAACCGCTGTAGGGTTCTGCTCAATAAATACTGTTCTTTCATGACCGGATTTTGTTTGATAATTTTCCAGATCTCTTTATCTTGATGCGTATGTTTTTCTAATTTATGTGCTAAATGCTCTGTTTCATCCGCAAGCAATTCAATATAACGCGCATTTTCCAGGAAGGGCTTACATTCTCTAATAACATCACCATAATTGATAATATCCTGGCACACCCCTGCCGCGCCATTTCGTCCTTGTCGGCCTTGCTCTTGCTTCACGATCTCGGGTGTGGTGGGATAAGTGCGGATCACTCTTAAGCCCAAGTCAAGATCATAAGGTCGAATATCCGTACCCCGCCCCATTCGAGAACTGATAGTAACAGCCCCTTGGCTGCCTGCATCTTTTACGATCTCGGCCTCGCTCAAGCCTTTTGCATTGGTGTCTATCACTAGGTTACGCATTTGACCTAAGGATGCTTGAATCAATGTACCAAGACGTTCCACCGCCTTATCATCTTCAGCGATAATAAGGATAGGTTGATCCGGATTGTCGCGGATTGATGCTACGATAGCAGCTACATGCGCCGCCTCATCTTCTTCTGGTAGGGATTCTCCTTGACAATAGATTGGAGGTAAAAACTGCGTTTTGATCTCAAGATTCGTAGGCAGTTTTATAACACGCTCAATGCCAAATTCATCTTTATAAAAGGCTAAAGTCTCTTTATTACCTGGGGTTCCGGTGCATGCTTCAATCTGTTGATAATAATTTTTTAATACATACCGTGTATTTAAAGACAAGGCGACTTCATTTTCAGGATCAATAAAAAAATTCGGGGTTTGGCCGGCATTGACTGCTGCTTTATTCAGGCGCACATGCAAAAATTGTTGAACCAAATCACTATAGGTGGATCCATGATATACCTGGTTATTGATCATGACCTTAGCGAAACTTATGTCTAAGGTTTCAGTATCAGAGAGTTTCTTTTGTTCTTGCATCACGCAAAAATGGACCCCTTCTTTTAAATCGTGAGCCAGATGCGCGCTTGTTAATAAGCCCAATAATTTCTGATTGCGAAGGACCAAATCGCCAGAGGCGAGGTATTTTTGAAAAAAATTCGATTGGTCAGGAGCAATAGTTAATGCAGCGGTTTGTAGTTGCTGATATAGAGATTGTAAATCTGTTTTTTCAGAAACTTGGAAGTCTTTGGCTTTTAAGCTCTCGCGATGTTGCAGATAAAAATCATAGGCAATTTGATAGACCCATGCATCATAATTATACACACCACTCGTCTCAGATTGGTCAGAATAATTAAATAGGGTATTTTCAGCCCGCATGATGTGATCGCCTTCATCTAAGTAAGCAACCCGATTTACGGCATGTATATCAATGGGGTTTTGAGTATCTTTGCTATCCCACCGAATTCCCGCTAAAAATAAGCTAAAGTTCCCCATGGTTGAATAATGCACCGGACCGACACCCTGTTCATCGAGGGTAGTGCAATAGTGCTCGGGATCTGAATGGGCATAGATGTGGCTGTGACGAATGCCAAAGGCATCGAGTACAGGTGAAAACTCTTGATGATCCCGAGAGGATAAACTTTCTTTTGAACTAAAGACATCCACACTTTGACCATTGAGTGCGCGATACGACACGCGCATGATGGTGATGATGCTCTTGCCTTCCCCCATGCGAATTTGATGCAATAAACTCTCATCATTGTGTAGCACGGCATAGACCAAATCGAGCATTTGTGTATGGTTCACCCATTTACCGGTTTTTCGCAGTACTATTTCGCGCATACAGGCCAATACTTTGCCTTTCGCTTCATCCGTGCCAGTTTTTTTATGCATGTGGATTAAATCAAGGAGCTCGGTAGATGTTTTTTGTGCAAGATTCTGGACCTGACTATAAGCATTGATGTAATACAGGGTATTCAGGAGTCCTGCTTTTTCGTCTTGGCTTATCGAGTGAGTTTTTAATTTAAATCCATTGATAATTCGTTCAAGCTCGGTTGCATCTTTCTCATTAAGGCTATAATGCCGTTTACCTTCAGCTTGGACTACTTGTTCAAAGTGATCAATCAAAGCAGTTACTGAGGGTTGGTTGCTGGCAAGCAGCTTTGTGAGTTGCTGCAAAGTAGGCCTGGGTTCGGTGCGATAATACTTGGCTAATTGGGTTAATTCAGCAGGCTCTAATCCCAGAAGTTGTGTTTTTACTATCTTGATCCGTTGAGCTAAGTCCTTTTCGCTTAAGTCGGCAGTTAAAATGATTCGAACAGCAGGATTGTCAGTATTTACTAAGAGCTTGATATAGTCAGCCTCAATCGTGCCTTGACTCATACCATTCAGCAGTTTGATTTGATGACTTTCCCACAATTGGCGCAACTCATTATCTTGGACGGGGCAACGTGCTGTAATTTGTTCTAACACGTGTATATTCTGCAATAATCTTGGCGCATTATGGGATAATTGCGTGGTGATTGAAGTGCAAAACTCTTTCATAACTTTAGGGGATGATTTTAATTGAGTTAAGATCACCGAAAACCGTGAAGACAAATCTATGAAGTTGGTTTCGTGTTTAAATTGGATCAATACTTTTGCGTACGCTTGTTTAGCCATATCTGGTAAATCTGAGCGATTTATTTCCCCCAGACTTAGTTGAAGTGCTTCAAGGTGGTCTTCATGAGGTTTGAGTTGATGTAAATCCTGATTAATTAAACTTGACCCGCCATGCTGTAAGGCATCTTTGAGTAATGCCTGGATAAAAGCCACCGGATAAGGCTTGGTCTTAAACGCTGTTGCATCAAATACGGCATTGATCCACGTGGTTAATTGCTCTAGCGAATAGTACTGATTAGTCTGCGACTGCTCCACTAATAAGCCTAGCAATTGTCCTAATTCATCGTAATAATTTTTTCTATCCAAGTTTGCAAAGCACATCAGTAATTGGTTTATTTTTTCTTTAGTATTGCCTTCTTCAATCGCTAAACGATCAAATAGTTTTGTCAACAAGAGGCGATTTTGCATCCCAAATGTTTTCGATAAATAAAGATCGTCCAGTAAACGTTTTTCGCCTGCATTCAGCGGGCGAAAATCAGCATCTTGATCTGCTATAAAACAATTTTTATTTATCAATTGTTGAACAGCTTGCTGCCGGTCTTTCGGGGTATGAATCTCACTTAAGAGTTTTTCTAAAGTTGAATGATTAGGCAGAACAGAGTTTTCAAACGCTATTGAACTGAGTTGTTGGTAAAATTTGAGGCATTCTTCATGCTTTGGAGGATGTAAAATAGGATCGGAGATTAGCCATGGGTAAGCAGTGACCAAGGGTTGGTTAAAGCCATGTGCAAACCCATAAGCAATTAATTGTTTGAGTTGACTTTTTTTATCGCCCTTATATGCCTGTAGAGCACGACCCAATGCGTTGATCGTCCCCAAATCTAAGAAAAGTAAAGGAGATATGCTCATCTCAGTCAATACTTCTGCTAGTATAGGAAGATCCGCCATCTTAAGGTGATAGGAGCGGCTTAATTGATCTTGAGAATCTAAAAGAAGGTTCTGATTGAGCTGCGCTAATAAAGGTCCGTATTTCTCATTCTTCAATTGTTTCCAAAAATCTTGCGGCAATGCCTGTAAGGTATCAACCGTATCAACCCCTAATTTAATCGAGCTGGTCATCAGGCGAAACAGTGCTGTGTTGCTAGAGTGGTGCTCATTAACTAGGGTGAGTACGGCTTTAAAACGATCAAAATCGGCTTTGGGTAGTTGTAAGCGCTGTGCTGCAAAACGCAGAGTAAAACTTATGACATCTACAATCGCAAGATCTGGCTGATCCCAATTCACGGCGTAAGTCGAGTCTTTAGCGCAATTCAAACTTCGCAGATCCTGGAGTTGCAATGCCGGATCCCAATAGCGGTAGTGTTCGTGGACACAAGCGTAATAAAATCCATTTTCATGCCAATCAATCTCGCTGAGATGGTCTAAAATATGTTGCTGAACGACCAGACTATCCTGCCGATTTCCTGTTTGTTGTAATACTTCGTAGACTCTTCTTAAAAATTGGTTGGCATTAAATTCGCCCCTATACGTCTGAATTGCTTTGACAAATTGGGTTGGATTGAAGTTCAAATCACTGATGTCTATATAATCAATCACTCGATTATAGGCGCTCCATACTTCAGAGAAGTGGATGGGTGGGATAGTACCATCATGCGGCTGAGATACTGTATCACCATGGGTATCAATCAGCGTCCATAACACGGTTTGATGGGCTGGGTAATGCGCCAATTTTTGCATACTGGCAGTAAAAGCGTCGACTTCTTCTTTTTCTAAGAATTCGGACCAATCGGTCAAAGGATCTAAGATCCGGCTTTTAAACACAGTAAAGTGTTCTGGTTCGGGAAATTTTTGATAGACTTTGTAAACCAAATGCAACCATTGTTCCGTACCTTTAGCACCGTAGTGATAAAACAGTTGACCGAATCCCTTCAGCTGGCTTTGCCCCCAATCATGAAACATCCTGTTTAAAAATTCCGGATCGAAGCTTGTTTCAGACTGAAAATCCGCTACGTTAGTGGGTGAAACCGAACGGACAAGCAGAGATGCAGACCATTTTTTAATCATCAATATCATCGCAGCGTGATCTGAAGGGGCTTTGATGTGTTGGCTCACGTTGTAATGCTGCAGCGACTCTGAAGTACTGGGATCACAAGCATGCGCACTTAACCAGTTTTGGATGGCTTCACCCACATTTTCAGTTGCTAAATGATGCCAAGCACTGATTTCAGGTTCCTCTCCAGAGAATGCTAGGGCTTTAAATTGGCGATAGTCTCCATCAAATGCCGTGGCTGGCTTGCTATGACTCATTTGGATAGCAAAAGGCTCCAATTGTTCTTCACGATCATCTGCTGCAGCAATGGGATCATAGGTTAAAATAAGACCATTTTCTGGGTTAGAGGCATAGCAGACCCTAAAACCAGGCGTGTTTTTCCAATCAACGCTGAATTGAAACAAAGACGGAAATTCCCTGATTTGTTTGAATGCGGCTGCATCTATGCCTTGAATGACAAACCGTGCATCGGTTTTGCTACCGACCCATAATGAAAAATCTTGAGCTGAGGCACCATGCTGGTTTGCATTATTGCGGGTGATTAACTCATCTTCTTTACCCTGATATTTAAGTATTTCGCGGACATGAGGTGATTTGGGTTTGGTTTGCTGCTCTGCCGCCTGTTGCACCTCTTGCGCGACTTCTTGTTGCGCTTGTTGCTGCACCCCAACTGATTCGGACACCAATGAATAGGTGATCGCTGCATCCCAAGAAGACGCCTCCTCTGCTGGGTCTGCTTGTGTGAGTGAAGCACGTTGTAGAGGTCTGATTGATCCTGGTGTGACGATTGTAGCGGTATTCGCCGTGAGATCAGGGTCCAGCGCCTGACGTATATTACCTAAAATCTTGTTTTGCAACGCACGATAACTGGCCTTTAACCCCCCTTTTGAGGTATCCGTGACAGCGGTTGCATCCCACTCTGGAATCTTGATTTGGAGACACAGATTGGAGTTCGTCGCAAGGTCGTTTAATAAGCTGATGAAACCCTGCGAAATGCCTTTAGGGTTTTGAATATTCAGCACTTTAATTTCGCCCAGATCATTCAAAGTGGTGATCAAGTTGATGAGCGCTGTTTGGGTGACATCATTAGACGCATGGGGAAAAATCAGATCTAATTCCGCCAATAAAGGCTTTTTTTGACAAGATTGAAATTTATAGGTCAAATAACTGATATATTCATGAATTTCAAGGGTTTGTCCACAGTCTAAATCCAGAGTACAAGATAAAGCGGTTTTTGCCGACGCGTTCGTCAAATAAGTAAAGAACACATCAAGGCCATCCTTGCCCATTTCTGCGATGTTTCTCAATTGGCTTTTATCTGGGTTGGGATTTTGATGCAGAAATTGATACATATATTTCCCAGTATTCGCCCAAGCGTTGCGACCTGCTTCGATGAGATTGGTCCTGCTTTTTAAATAGTCTGTATGGGCTAAAAAACGATTCCGTGCCACGCAAGCATAGACATAGGACAAATCGTCATTGGGCGGTAACTCAATGCTCATTAATTCAAGATTAGATTCGAACCAGGGCTTCAATGACATTTTTTCGGGAACAGTTTGGATCACTAATGCGGTTGCGCGCTGATAATAGGCTAATTTCATGCCTTCGACGAAGTCATTGGCCCGCATGATGGTTATTTTATGGTCACCAGGATCACAGATAATTCCACCTTCATCTAACGCAGCAACCACGACCTGTGCAGGGGTATCAGGTATCATAGTCCCTGGCAAAAGATAGAGCGGTTCAGGTTGAACTGGATGGACTATCTCAGCATACCAATCGCTTTCCTTGCGCATTGAGACTGGATAACGCTTAGCAAATGCTTGTTTGAATGCAGTCTCAGTCTTTTTTTGTGCAGGCAAACAACTGGCTTCCAAAGCGTTTTGGTGGAGTAAAGGAATGGGGTGCGTGACACGATAGTCATTCAGATCCGGTTTTGAAGCCCCGGAAAGACGACACCAAGGCAAAACGCGAGATAAGAGTACGGCATGCCAGTCAATCACATCGGAATAAACCCGCTTATTGGCATGCCGGACGATACAAACAGCACATTTTTCTAACTCCGGCGTAGCTCGACATTGATTTTCTAAGAAAGGAGGCGCATATACGGTCCAAGTCTCTTGTTGCTTATGTAATAACACCCATTTGGGATCCTGTTCGCTACCAACATTCACAAGTAGGGTTGAAAAATGAGCCCATTCGTTATCAGTTAAGTGCTTTAATTCGGTGTGATTTAATGGTGCAATGCTCGTACAGAACACGTCATTTGCTAATTTCTTTGACTTAAAACTATCTGGATAGGTTTTTTTTAGCAGACGATAAAGATCATAACGGGTTAGAGACTGAGAAAATGGCGATTCTAAGCAGCTTGGTAATTGGCGATCATTGTAAAACTCAGTATCAGAAAGTGGATACCCTTCTATTTGAGCGCCAAGCGAAACAGCGTCAATCTCGTTCCAAGTGAGGGGTATACCGGGACGCAACAAAATATGCTCCCATTTTTTAGCAGTTTTAGGTTTACCTTCTAACACATCAAAGAGTAGGTTCTGCATGGTTTTGTGAATAAAATTTTGTTTCAAAGAAGGCGCTGAGGATGAAAGCTCCGATTGTAACCAAGGATGTCTGGCGAGTAGGCTTGCTTCCAGTTTTGCATACAACTCATCGCACTGTTTACTGAGAACCACATTCTGTTCAGCCCAACAAGCCTCAAACTCTGTATTGGCTGCCCCTTCCAATCTCTTTCTTTCTAGGTGTCTTCTTGTTGCTGCTGTTGTATCACTTCCGGTAATTGTACTGACGGTTTTGTTGATACTATCAGCTTTATCGTTCATCCACCCGATATGCAATCCTTTTTTGATGTCACCCAATAATTGTTCTTTTGATTGAGCCATGGTTGTCTTATACTTGTCACCATAGTTACATTTTAGACCATTGCTTGTTAAATACAATTTACTGCAATTGGGTTAAGAAACACCAAATCTGGATTTATATTGAACAACAAAGAGCTTGTGATTGCTCGATTTTAGCTGTATTTCTAGAGCCGTTCGCCCTGAGAAGCGTGCAAAAAAGAGATCGACGTTTTGCGTCAGTCCTGTTGCATTGGAGATCTTAGCAAGCTACTATAGAGGTTTGTGAGCCTCCTTTCACCCATGCCAATGCCAGAACAATATACATCAGAAGCCATCGAAGTATTAAGTGGCCTGGAACCGGTGCAACGCAGGCCGGGGATGTACACTGACACCACTCGTCCTAATCATTTGGCTCAAGAAGTCATTGACAACTCTGTTGATGAAGTGCTTGCGGGCTTTGCCAACGAAGTTACCGTAACGTTGTTTGAAGATGATTCGATTGAAGTGTCTGATAACGGCCGTGGTATGCCCGTGGATATTCATTCGCAACTGGGTTTGACTGGCGTCGAAGTGATCATGACGCGGCTGCATGCCGGTGGAAAGTTTTCTAATAAATCTTATCAATTTTCTGGCGGTTTACACGGCGTCGGAGTTTCCGTGGTGAATGCCCTTTCTAGTCGCGTGGAAGTAATTATCAAACGTGACGGCATTCGTTATCAAATGGATTTTGCCGATGGTGATAAATGCGGGGAGCTACGTGAAATTGGGGTAACCAAAAAACGAGATACCGGCACCACCATTCATTTTTGGCCAAATGGCAAATATTTCGATACCACTCGCATTTCCGCAAAACAATTGACACATGTTTTGCGAGCCAAAGCAGTCTTATGCTCTGGTTTATCCATGACGTTCATCAATCGCCAGACCAAAGAAACAACCCACTGGTGCTATCAAAACGGGTTATTGGATTATTTATTATTATCTTTACCCGCTGATTTTATCCCCGAAGAACCTTTCACCGGCGAATTGCTCAGTACAGATGCGACCATTTCTTGGGCTTTGGCTTGGGTATCAAGCACATCCACGCCTGTGAGTGAAAGTTATGTCAATTTGATCCCAACCATTCAGGGCGGTACGCACGTCAATGGATTACGCTCGGGGTTGTTTGACGCCCTATCTGATTTTTGTGAATTACGTAACCTTTGTCCTCGTGGCATCAAATTAACTGCAGATGATCTTTGGGAGCCTTGTCAGTACGTGCTGTCTGTCAAAATGAACGAGCCCCAGTTTGCTGGCCAAACCAAAGAACGCTTAACCTCTCGCCAAATGTCTGGCTGGGTCAGTACGGTGATCAAAGATGCATTTTCCTTATGGCTTAACCAATATCGCAACCAAGGTGAATTGATTGCTAATTTGGCCATAGAACGTGCACAAAAACGACTACGTCAAGCCAAACAAGTAGCACGCAAACGTATACACCAAGGGCCAGCACTTCCTGGAAAATTGGCGGATTGCTTACAACAAGATCTGAGTCAAGCTGAATTGTTCCTGGTAGAAGGTGATTCTGCCGGAGGCTCTGCGAAACAAGCCCGTAGCAAAGATTTTCAAGCCATACTGCCTTTACGGGGTAAGATTTTAAACGCCTGGGAAGTAGACTCTTCACAAATTTTAGCCTCACAAGAAATTCATGATATTGCTGTAGCGATTGGCGTTGATCCCGGTTCAACAGATTTATCCTGTTTGCGCTACGGAAAAATTTGTATTTTGGCAGATGCTGATTCAGATGGTGCGCATATTGCGACCTTGATCTGTGCGCTGTTTCTGCGACATTTCAGGCCTTTGATTGAAGCGGGACATATTTATGTCGCCATGCCGCCGCTATATCGCATCGATGCAGGCAAAGAAGTGCATTATGCCTTAGATGATGCTGAAAAAGAGCATATTCTCAAACTTTTGGCTGAAAAAACCAGGGCCAAAGTCAATGTTCAACGATTCAAAGGCTTGGGGGAAATGAATCCTATACAACTACGTGAAACCACGATGGACCCCAACACCCGGCGCTTGGTGCAACTTACTCTTGAAGACGACGATGCAAAAACCATGGAAGTCATGGACATGATGTTGGCCAAAAAACGTGCATCAGATCGCAAAGCCTGGCTCGAAAGCAAGGGTCATCTCAGTGACCCTCCCG
Source organism: uncultured Legionella sp. (assembly GCA_964625775.1). GTDB lineage: Bacteria > Pseudomonadota > Gammaproteobacteria > Legionellales > Legionellaceae. The sequence goes on from CAZVEH010000009.1 coordinate 44,365, forward strand.
TATAATTACGATTCAAACACCGCTTGGATCAAATCCGCCAATAACTTTGCTGTTTTGTCCTCTTGATCTTGTAGCGGATTAAATTCAGTGATTTCTAAGCCCAATAACTGCTCCTTATGCAGCATACAGTGTAATGCGTCCTGCAATTCTTGACCGCGGATACCCCCTTTCTCGCGATAACCCACACCAGGCGCATCTTTTGGATCAATCGCATCCATATCAATACTCACACCAAACCCACAAGTTTGTGCGCGTACATGTTCAACAGCTTCGTTCAAAATAGTTTGAATACCTCGTTGCCTGACCTCTTCCATGTAATAAATTTTCACGCCCAATCGTTCTAATAATTGTTGTTCACCTATTTCATAACTGCGTATGCCAATCAAACACATATGCTGTGGCTTCACTTTGGGGTGATCATCCAAAATACGACACAATCGAGACACGCCCTGATTTAAAAGATGCGCCACGGGCATGCCATGAATATTTTGGGTGACCGATGTTTCAGGCGTATGGCTATCCATATGTGCGTCAATCCAGATCAAGCCTATATCGCCCTGAGACCGATTGGCATACGCAACTGCGCTCCAGGTCGCAATTGCGCAAGAATGATCGCCTCCTATGACACAAAATTTTTCTTTTTTCTGTGCATAAGGCAAAACGGCCTGGCTCAATTCTTGAAGGTTTTTTTCTACTTCAACCAGCACATCTTTCCCTTTTAAAAAACTAGTGGAGGTCAAAATGGTCTGGAAAGATATTGACGCAGTGATTCGCTGTAAAATGTGCGGATGATAATACAAATACCAAGGTCCTAAAGCACAATTGCGATCATTGGCGGCAATACCTGAGGCGAACCCTAATAAGGTGATAGTGGTTTGGCTCATGCGTTCTCTCCCTGCAATAATCCAAACAAATTCTTACAATCAGCAATGTCATTTGGAATCAAATTGATATCTTTACCCAGATGATATTCTTGTGACAATTGATAGCACAAACGTAAAATACTAAAATCTTCTATGGCAAACCCAACACTGTCAAACACAGTGATGTCGTGATCATTGGAGCGACCCGGTTTTTTACCACTGATGATTTCCCATAATTCTGCATACACAAAGTCCTGTGCTTGTTCGCCCAGATTTTGAATTTCTCCTTCATGCTGCGTTTGTGGAAAATACTCTATCACCACTTTAGCATGCTTTAAAATCTCGGGATCTAATTCTGTTTTTCCAGGGGAATCACCCCCGATCCCAGAAATATGCTGCCCAGGTTTCAACCAAGATAGCTCTAGTATTTTTTGTTTACCTTTGGCTGCAGTGGCTGTGATGATGATGTCGGCACCTTCAATCGCAGATTGGACATCATCTTTAGGCAGTAGTTCAAACGATTCATCTTGCAAATGACGCGCAAAACGCCGCATTGCGCCGGCATCTGGATCAAAATATCGCACTTCAGACACATCAAACAACGCATGATGGGCCAGTATTTGAAACTCACTTTGCGCGCCACACCCAATAATGGCAACTCGTTTGCTATGTTGCTTGGCCATATATTTAGAAGCCAAGGCAGAAGTTGCCGCTGTACGTAATGCGGTCAACAAAGTCATTGAAGAAAGCATCAAGGGATATCCAGTGGCGACATCAGCCAACATACCAAAGGCAACCACGGTTAATTTGTTGTTGATTGGATTGAGAGGATGGCCGTTCACATACTTGAATGTGTACAACTCATCATTACAGATCGGCATAAGTTCTATCACCCCATTAGGGACATAAACAGCATGACGGGGAGACTTTTGAAATTGTTCCCAATGAGAAAAATCAATGGTCAAATTTTCGCATAGACGCAGATAAAATTCCTTCAATCCGACTTTAGATATCATTGAACAAATAGCTGGGATTTCTAACAACAACATTGCACATCCTCCATGATCATCAGCAACCTAGTTTGAGCAATTGCAAACAATAAATCAAAGTTTATTTATAGAAAAATTGCAATATTAATAACATCAACTACACTTTATATGAGCAGATATGATCTTCACTTGCAATATGACTATTATGAGACCTTCATAATAGGACATAAATGAAGAAAAAACGCTCATATTGCAGTTAATAAACAGGAGCATACTATGTTAAAGAAAGCTGCTAAAAAAACTGTTAGCCCAACTAAAGCTAAAGCTAAAAGCACTATCAAAAGCAAAGCACGTTCTAAAAAATAATATTGCTTGATGATCTGTGCAAAACGGGTTGGGACTCTGTCTCAACCCGTTTTTATTCCCGACACACATAGTCGCATTCCATCAAAAATTTTGCTACGCTAGGCTCACATCGTACCACTCGAGATGATGATGCCATCAATTCTGCATACTTTGACTACCACAGATATTCAAATCCCCCTGCCCACACCCAGCAAACATCATATCGATTGCTTAGAATCAGGTCAGGTGATTTATATCCCACAATTTAGTTTCGAACTGAACCCAACAGAGCAAACGCTACTTCACCCAAAAGTCTGTGATACAGGGAAGAAAAATATTTCGTATGATTATCACACTCAAAAACTGGGTGGTGTCTCAAAACAAAACCCATACCAAGATTCTCTTCAAACTATGATGCATCGTTACGCGGTGTTTGCAAAATCACTCGTAGACACGTTATTGGCAGACTATCAATCCGCCCTACGCTGGGGCAGAACCAGTTATCGCCCCGTCGACATTTCTGGCAGACATCGATCCAAACGTCAAGATGATACCCGCATTCATGTGGACGCTTTTCCAGCCACCCCCGTTCAAGGATGGCGTATTTTAAGAGTATTTTGCAATATCAATCCCGAAAACCAACCCAGGGTCTGGCATGTGGGAGAGCCATTTGCTTCTGTGCTCCATCAATTTGCACCCAAATTACCCGCCTATCATCCGTTTAAGGCAAAACTATTACAATGGCTAAAAGCCACCAAAAGTTTGCGCACTGCGTATGATCACTATATGTTGCACCTACATGATCAAATGAAGTTAGATGAAACCTATCAGGCCACCTTAGAAAAAACACGCGTTGAATTCGCAGCAAACAGCACCTGGATTGTATTTACCGATCATGTCTCGCATGCGGCTTTGAGTGGGCAATATTTACTAGAACAAACTTTTTATTTACCCGTATCTGGCATGTTGGATCCAGAGCAATCTCCCTTAAGACACATAGAAAAAGCAGGGCTTAAGTAGAATTGGCCAAAATTATCCACTATCAGCAACCGCATCAGTGAATTAATTTGTATCACTTAAAGCAATCCAGATCGGTATTTCAATGAATCATTCAGACGTGATCTCACCCTAACATTAATACGCTATTGCAGAAGTACTCTCTTGTGGATCAGGATCATCTTCAATCAGCGTCCAATCTTCCTCAGTGATTTCCATGAGAGGGCGAGGAGGATGCCCCTGATCTTTTGGAAACGCAATCCTAAACTCCTCAAACAGAGTCTTTAATTCATTGTCCAAGAGTGCCGTTAGAACCGATATCCTTTCGTACGGGCTTATTGTATTTTGGGATAGACTTTCCTTGATATAATTGACATACATCCGGACCAAATCAGGTGTTTTTTCTGCCAAATATACAACACACCCCCCACCTGTGATCACAATCGGTGCCACATTTTTTGCAAGTGAACAAGCATTTGGATACGTAAGAAGCGCCTTTGAATCTGCAGAAAAATTAGGTATTAATAATCCTATATTGGCATTAAATCTATTTCTAGAAGAGACATTGTTTGCAAACATACAACCCATCATATTAACGACCATCAATCCTTCACACACCGATAATTTTTCTTTGACGTACACTCGACCCATCATATTATAAAAATTACCCTGAATGTTTAGTAATTCGCTGATTAATTGGCCTTTGTTGCAAACATACCTGCGCATATGAAGCGTTGCGCAATGAGCCGTAAGCCCACCATGTTGATTCAACGTGTCGCCTTTTATAGTTAAAGAGTCAATTTTTATGACGCCACTTAGATGTACTATGGTGCCATCGATCATAAGATGTCCATTCGGCGCATCTATAGAAGCTGTTTTATTAAAGTTAAACTGATATTTGATGATAAATGCTTGTACCCCCGCGCCAGCACTCTTTTCTGGAGATACTGTACCGTGAATATCAACATTTTCAGCGATAACCGTAACACGTTCTTGCAAAACAGTCGTCGTATCCACGGGATTTCCTAAAAATTTAGCTTCCAGTGTAGTGTTTTTCAAGAGTAGATAATGACGCTGCTGTAAGTAATCGCATTTCAAAGTCGTTTCTTCTAGGGTCATTTCTCCATCAATGATTACATCACTGAGAATAAACTCGCAAACATTTTTTGACTCAAACCTAGCGTTCTTTAACACATGAATAGCACCGGAGCTGATCCACTTGGTTTCAACAAATACAAAGACACCCTTGGATAAACAAGCACCCTTTGTAGTAATAAGCTGCGTACTCAGAAATGCGCAACTCTGTTGGCTAAGCAAATAGGTTGTGCTTATAACGCTTTGCTCAAAAACAATGCTTAACGCATGGCTGTTTTTTTCTAACAACACCCAACAATAAAATTGGCTATTTAGATGGTCTATAGCTGCTGAAGACGCATCCAGATGATATAAATCAGCCTGTATTGTGAGATTTTTTACCAACATTTTGCCTTGCATTCTGCAATACATTGCTTGTATTTGCGTATCCTGGAGGTGCATTTCGCCTTTTAAAAGCAGCATTTGCGCATGCAACTTGATATTTTGTTGCAAGACTATTTTGGTTCCGGAGAAAATAAATGATCTACAATGAATCACAGTATTTTGAATATCAAACACGTCACTCTGGACGAAACATTCCGTTTCGACTTCAATTTGAGCACTTTTTAGAGTCAACGCGCCCATGAGGTATAGTGTTTTAACCTGGAGTGACCCCATCAGCTGAATAGGACTGGTGCTTTTCAGTAATAAAACACTCGAATCAGGATCATAATAAGAACGCAAAATAAGCTGATCATCTTGATAAAAATGACATTGACCCAGTTGCAAACATTCCTCAAACATAAGCATGTCCGTATCAATAACCCTTTTTTTTACTTCAGACATAGGACACTTCAGGACATCTATGGCCTCAGACATGCTTTGCATCACACCACTTTCATACTCCTCTATCGTTTCAATCTGATGAGCAATGGTGGTTTGAGATACTGGTATTTGTTTGCTGAATAAATCCGACTCTTGTTCGGGGGTTAAAGACACTAAGGAGGGAGCGGAAAACACAATAGATTCAGTTTTTAAAGCAGATAAGAACTGAATATAATTGTTTTGTGCCAAAAATTGAGCACTCAATGCTTTTAATCCAGTTTGAGAGGGCTGTTCGACAACAACCCCATTACTGGTATTATCAAGCGCTACAACAGCATTTAGAGCGCTACTCGAGGAGTCCGGACGAAACAAAGTCATACCTGACTGTATACCATCATATAAACTTTGCATTATTGCATGCCGACAACAAGATTGACTCCATATCATAATAGCGAATGAAAAAAACTTCTATAGATGGATGATATTTCACTGCACATGACGAAAACCACTGTCATGCCACCATCGCTTAAAATAATCTGTGGTAGCTCATGTGTTCATGCAAAAACTCATTGAACAAAATTAATCTGTTCTAACCCCCATTTGGTGAGCAGCCACTCTTTCTAATGCTCTGGCAAAGAAAAAACGACCCTGATGTCTGCTGTTTAACAGGAGCATGCGGCTCAGGACGGCGAAAATCAACGGGATCATGATGCAATGGTGTTGAGATGTGGTTTGATTCTGCCCGTTACCTTCATCACTTGGTTAATACGGTTCATGATTTAACTGTAAAAAATATTGGATTGAAAGTTCTCACTGGTCATGGTGCTGCTATTGATACAACCACAGCTGCTGGTAAATTAGTATTTGGAATCTTCGCAGCACTTTCTGAGTTTGAGCGTGAAATGATCAAGGAGCGTACACTTGCAGGTATGGCATCAGCACGAGCACGTGGGGGGAAAGGTGGGCGACCCTATAAAATGACGCAAGAAAAATCGAGACTTACAATGGCGTCACTTGGTCAGCTTGAAACAAAGATTGGCCCTTTGTGCGAGGAGCTTGGGATCACGAAACAAACCATATATAGACATCTGGCACCAAATGGAGAATTACGCCAAGATGGAAAAAAATTGCTCTATACGATATAGATATTTTCAACTGTCTTAAAATACTAGATCGCATAGACATTTAAATATAGAATCCTCAACCAAAGCTATATTGAGGGATATCTATGCCTAAGTTGTATGATTGCTTTCTACTAGCCAGATCAATGCGAGAAGATATACCCGTTCCCGATTATATTGATTTTTACATTGATAACTGTAGTGATTCATCCTTATTTTCCTTGGGTTATTTTGGAAAAATTTATTTAGACCACCGCCACCAAGAAATTTTGTTTGTACATAGAAGCACAACTATTAATGGACAAACCCAGCCACATGAAAATAGTTCAATCGTTGCGACATCTAACATTCTTAGTGACATGTCAATATATTTTCAAAGATTACCACAAGAATCCTTACTAGCTCTGCGTTTTGTAGAAAAGCATTACAGAGAATTAATAAAAAATTATCCAACTTATTCATGTGCGCATATTGGACATTCCTTAGGCGGATTTCATGCTCATTACTGTGGATACTCTTTCAGACAAAGAGTTGTTGCCATCGACTCTCCCGGAGCAAGAGAAGTTATAAAACAACAATTTTCAGTTTTAGATGTAGCGCAATGTCAAACTCATATTACCATTTGTCTTCAGAGAAACTTAATTAATGAAACCAATCAACATGTAGGGCGTTTGGCTTTTCGTTCTTACGATGAACGATGGAGCGGAATACCTAGTATCTCAGAGAGTAGCGACACTTTGCGGACACATTCATTAAAGCTTTTTATGGAACATATCCCTGAAGATGCAGCTGATCCTAATGATGAATTGCCAGTTGGTTTTTTCTGGTATCAACCCAAAGTAAGTATGAAACACTCTGTATTATACGCCAATTCGTCTAAACATGAATCAAGTATTAGCAGTAGCGAACGTGAGAGCAAATTAAGTAGTAAAGCTACAGCAAATGATAATAGTTCAAAATGTTTCATTTTATAAGCACATCGAATACACACGGAGAAACTTATGCCAAATAGCGTTATAAATCCCAAAATGGAATACAATGAAACAACATGGGTTGTGAGTCATGTTAATTTGGGCGGCTTAATACCCGGGCACTCAGCAATAATCATTGAGGGAGTTCTATCTCCGGATCTGCATGCTTCTTTTTTAGGTACAGGTTCTAGACGCCCTGGAGTTTACTTCGCTCAAACTGATATAACCGCACTTGTTCTTGGAAAGCAAAGCTCTCTTTCAGAGTCATCTATAGGTAGCATTACGAACCAAACTGGAGTCATACGAGAAGTTAGGCTTTTTCAATATACAAAAAGAGATTATTCAGCTTGCTCCGGGGTTTCACATTACGCAAGCTCACAACGAGTGATCAGTTTAATAGAAAATATAGAGAGAGAAAAATCTGTTGTTGATGAATTTTGGCAAGGACTTGAAATCGGTGATCACCCAAGCATCGATCAAATCAATGATTTTATTAAAGCCTATCCGTACCAAACATATGGAAATCATTTGTTTTTTGGAAAGGCAAATAAAGGCATTAATTGTACTGAATGGTGCAATATTAAATTGAAGGAATTGGGTATTGCTCCGGGTTTGATGATTGAAAATATGCCAAAACCATATAAGGTTCAATGCAGTATTTCATAAAATATAAATATTATTCTGAAAAAGGAGAGGCTCATGCAATCTAATGAAACAGAAATTGTTAAAGTTAGAATATGGGATGGAGCAACTGGGCATATTTCATTAGAGACCAGAGACGTATACATCAGTTTTTGGCCATCCACAGCAGTAACAATCAGTAATTTGGATGAAGCAGTCGTTGGAAAGTTTCATACTTTAGATGAAGATAGACAAATTGAACGAAGGCCAGCTGAACATATTTATAACATATCATTACCTTTAGCTGAAATTGCCCAACTAGCTATTCCAATGAAAATAATGCTACAAGAGATTAATGCTTTAAAGTGGCGAATCTCTGGTAATAGTGAAAATCGTATAGACGGAAGAGAGTATAATTGTGCTTCTTTTGCTTACCGCTTCCTGATGAATGCAGGAATAGAATCTAAAATTGATAGGCAAAAATTTGGGAGAGGACATCAATTATTTTTACTAGTAACAGCTGTCTTGGCCATAGTAGGTGGTATTTTAAAAGCAAAATCAGTTAATAATACAACCGCTATTTCTATGATCGCTATTGGTGTCATTGGCTTTACGTTGAAATACTCTCAAGCATGCTACTCAAGATGTGCAACTTATCACCCTTTGACATTTGAACAAATTCCTATTACTCCTGGAAGAATTCAAGGCTTAATTAAGTACGCAGGAGCAGAAGAAATAGAAAATGACTCGACTATCGCTCGATATCCAACATTTCAACATATTCCAAATTTGATAGGTGATATAGAGTCTAATCCTATACAGGCTCTTATGCAGGGAATTATAAATTTTCAGTATTATACACTATCTTTTTTTGACACGATTCAACGAAAAGACAACCGGATACCGCGGCTACTTGAGCAACTGCAAAATTCGCATCAACAATTCCATAACCAGGATACGCTAAATGCTCACTTTGAAAATGCACTCATTACAATTCAAGATATTATGAAATTGTTTTTTGTTTTAAGTAGGTATTTTGATCCAGTAAAAACCATAGCTCATTTGCCAAGTATCAAAAGTCATCGTTTTCCAGGATCTCCTCAGGAACTAGAGGAATTAAATCAATTAATAGAGAGTTCCAGAGATATTCAAGTTGAGGTTTTTTTTCGACATCTTTTAAGTGACAATTTATTTGGGCCGTTATATAACAGATTTCCTTTTACTCAACAAACAATCACAAGGTTATCGAATAATCAAGTTACTGGGCTTTCTAGTGTTGAGGTTAACCATCAACCGTATTTACTAAATGCCATTAAACTGAACGTTGTATTCTTATTAACGGTAGTTCTTCAAAGAAATGTCATATATTTAAAAGAACATTTTAACGGACAAAGCGCTATAATAAATGCGAGTTTCTCTTACAGTAATGGATTGTTCTCAAGATCTACTGCTCAAAACAGAGAAAATTTAGGATTAACTTCTGGTCAATCTGCAACTTACAGCAATCGAAAGTAATAAACATTTTTCATTCAACATTAATTTGTTGTGAACATGACTTCTGAAATCCGTGCAGTGCACTTCTGAAAATGACATCATGATCGCTGACTTATATAGCTTCAAAAGTATCAATTTGCCATCTCATTATTAAAATTTCAAAAACTCATTATATTGGGAGTGGAATTAACATTAAGCTTTTTTTGATCATCAACGTCATACAGCGGGTTATTACATACATGGGTACAAACTGATCCTGCCCTGGACGAATGGCTTCAATATTATAATAATGAACGCACCCACCAGGGTAAAATGTGTTGCGGGCGAACTCCAATGCAAACTTTAGTGGATGGTAAACGAATCTGGATGGAAAAGTCTTTTAGCTAAACTTGACCTGACAGACACTTCTGAAAAACTGGCGACTGTCAGATCAAGTCTGAGCTACTACAGATCACTGTGTATCCTTCCTGATTTTCACCCACTTTTACTAGAGCCTGTGTGTAGACAAATGCTAATTAGCACCTAACTTTAGTCGAAAGATTTCACCATTCAATTCAATCGTATCTCCTGCAACCATCTTTTTTCTTTTCTGTTTTTCTATTATGCCGTTTACCAATACCGTGCCCGCAGCTATCATATCCTTAGCTTCTGCTCCACTCGTGGCGATACCTTCAAATTTAAGAATTTTAAAGAGTTCAACATGTTCTTTATTAATGAAAACATCCTTCATATTATTTATTACTCCAGTAATGATGAGTCATCACAATCTGATCTTACCCGGGAAAATCGGACACTCTGTTAAGCAACTTTTCTGACCTCATACGAATCCGGTGTTTGATAACCCAATCGAGAATGAAGCCGTTTTCGATTATAGTAAATTTCAATGTATTCGAATATATGATTTTTAGCGCTAGCACGTTCTGAATTATTGTTCTTCATTTTTCACCTCTAGTTAAGATTTTACTCTCTTAACAGGGTGTCCAACTAATCAGGGCAGGATCAGAACTACTCATATCTGGATTTTCGGTACATTTTTGAGAAAACATACTACTTTTAATCATTGTAGCAAATTCAACTCGTCTTTGTTTTTCAGCTAATTTATAAGGCGTTGTTCCCAACATGGTTGCTTGGTTTATTTTAATATCAGGGATACTCAATAGGAAGGCCAATATATCTTTACGACCAATAAATACAGCAAGCCAAACAGGTGTGATCCCTCTGGCATTAACATAATTAATGTTCAAATCCTCACGTCTTCTCAAACTTTGCATACAATCCAAATAACCGGATTGAGTGGCCACATTAAAAGGCGTATCCCCTTTTACATCAGTCATATTGACATCAGTAGTTGGATTTGAAATAAGGTAATCAACAATTTCTATGTACCCGAATTTGGCTGCAAGCAACAAAGGAGACTCATTTTGTTCATTTTTTTTATTTGGATCTAGTCCTATGTCTAAACAACACCTGACTAGCGCCAAATCTCTTGCACGAACGGCTTGATCCAATGGTGATGTTGTTTGATTGATATAATAATGCTTGATATATGAGTTGCTTAATATTAATTCAACGAGAATGGCACTTTTGTTAGATTGCATCATATAGGATATCAATTGATATGACTTAATTTTTTGGATATAAAGCGCAATATTAGGGAGGGCAATAATAGTCGTTAATACTAACTCAGACCTCTGACATCCAAGCGCAACCGATAAAAAAGCAATTTTTAGACAATCTGACTCTGTGATTGTTTTGGTGTTATCACGAATAATTTGATTGATTGTTAGTCTTGTGATGGGATGACGAGTTAAAGGATCCAAAAAGCATCCCGTTTCTAAAAAATACTCGGCAATAGAAACAAAATCATAAGTATGACCTGTGTTGGTGATAACAGGCAATCTCATTTCATCTAGGCTGATAGGACAATTAAATTTAGACATCGTATCTTAATTATTGAAAATTAAAATAATAGCACTATGATCTAAATTTGTCCATATTTATGGTAAAATTTTACCATCTGCTTTATTGAGAACTTATATCAAAAACAACTCAAATCCCAATACAGCAAACCTGGTATCAACGTTTTTGATCCTGCCATGGGGAAAACATGAGGCACACCTATATATTCAAGATGATCAAGAAATTATTTCTAGCAGATGTCCAAAACTTAATATAGAAGAAAAGCAGGCCGACCCTCAGTTGAGGAAAAAACAATAGATCCAGAACAAAAAATGTAACTCCCCACGTCATCCCGAGCGCAGCGAGGGATCTCCTGTCGTGTGGTACA
>CAZVEH010000010.1:0-55767 GCA_964625775.1 uncultured Legionella sp.
CCACACGACAGGAGATCCCTCGCTGCGCTCGGGATGACGTGGGGAGTTACGAAAACACTTAAAATAGTCAAAAATTTCATCATGAGCTTTTTCTCGTATTTTTGACCAAATTATTTCTAAAATTGATTCGTGTAAGGTATAGTGACCGATCATCTGATCACATTAGGAATACACCTATGCCAACGGGAACCGTGAATCGCTTTAATAAGATCAAGGGCTATGGATTCATTACCGCAGACATTGACGATGCTGAAATTTTCGTGCATTTTTCTGAGGTTGAAATGGCTGGATATAAAGAATTACAAAAGGGACAGCGCATCAGTTACGACTGTCAAATCGGTGATCGCGGCGCATATGCAACCCATGTGAAAATCATTGCCGAATAAGTAAAGCATAACGTTACGCCCTGGAAAAATCAAAAGCCAAACACCCAGACAGATTGGATTGCTGGCAGGCCAATGCCAGTAAACGGTCCACGCCTAATGCAACACCACTGCAGGTCGGTAATCCATGCGTTAAGGCTTGCAGCAAATATGTATCCATAGCCGCTTCCGGTTTGCCCTGTGCAGCCCTTATGTGATTGTCCCTAATAAATCGCTCTCTTTGTAAATGAGCATCCGTTAACTCATAAAATCCATTCGCCAATTCCACGCCTTTATAATATATTTCAAAGCGCGCAGCACAACCCTGTTCAATTCGAGCCAAAGATGCTTGAGAAACGGGAAAATCAACCACAGCAACTGGGCTTTGTTCAGCAGCCAAAGCAGGTTCAACCACGTGACTCATCAATAAAAATAAATATTGATCAAGATCTTGTTCGTTGGGATCTAATACATCCCCTAACCCGTAGCGTTTGACACAAGCTTTTAACTCTTGCCAGGTCGTTTGCAGCGGATGAATATCACAAATAGAGGAAAAGACATCGTGATAACTGCGTTTGATCAAAGGTGCGCATGCGAGTACGATTTGCAACAACTCATCGACCTCGTCTAATAATGCATGATGATCAACCTGCAGCTGATACCACTCTAATAACGTAAATTCAGGATTATGCCAACGACCCAATTCATCATCACGAAACACCCGAGCTAATTGAAAAATAGGGCCTGAACCCGCTGCCAACAAACGTTTCATATGATATTCAGGGGATGTTTGTAATGCGTACGCTTGTCCGCGAAAATGCGCTTGGATATTGCTCAAATAAACATCTGTGATCCCAAACTGCGCCATCACCGGTGTTTCCACCTCGAGATAGCCTTTGGTCGTAAAAAATTGGCGGATAACCGCCATGCAACGAGCTCGTTGTTGTAACATGTCTAAAGACGCAGAGGGTCTCCAAGCATCTGTTGCTGGCTGCAAATGGGACATCAATAAAACATGCCTAATTCCAAACGCGCGACTTCAGTCATACGGTCTTGCGTCCAGGGTGGTTCCCAAACCAACTCTACCGTACAATCGGACACACCAGGCACTTCATTCACAGAAGTCTCAACGGTGCCAGGAAACGTTTGCGCCACGGGGCACCCTGGAGACGTTAGTGTCATTTGAATATGTACGTGATGGGTTTCGTTGACATTCACGTCGTAGATCAAGCCCAGATCATAAATATTGACGGGAATTTCTGGATCAAAAATGGTTTTTAATTGCGCCACAACCAGATCGTGTAGAGCTGCTTCTGCATTCGGTTTCTTTTTCAGTCCTAACATATCATCATCTCACTCGGTCACGACAATTTTCGGATCATGCCGTAATGCTGCTTCTAGAGTGTGCCAGGCCAAAGTAGCACATTTGACCCGCGCAGGAAATGCGCGCACACCAGAAAGCACAGTTAATTTATCCATACTGGGATCAGGCACAGCCTGATCTTGGGTCAACATTTGATGAAATTGCGCAAATAGAACATGAGCAGCTGTCGTGGTCATCCCTTTTACGGCATCTGTCATCAAAGACGCTGATGCTTGAGAAATCGCACAGCCACAGCCCACAAAACTAATGTCTTGCAAACACCCATGTTCGATGTGAACAAATACAGTCAGTTTATCACCACACAATGGATTATAACCATTGGCTTGATAGGTAGGATCTGTCATCTGATGATGATTTCTCGGGTGTTTGCTGTGATCAATGATCACTTCTTGATAAAGCTCACGTAAGTCCATCATCCAGCAAACACCTTTTCTACTTTATTTAATACCTCAACACAGCGTTCAATTTCTTCTACTGTGTTATACAAACCTAACGAAATGCGGGTGGTTGCAGGTACATTATAGAAATCCATCAAAGGCATCGTACAATGATGTCCTGCCCGCACAGCAATGCCCTCACTGTCTAAAATCGTACCCACATCATGGGCATGAATGTGCGGATGTAATAAAGACACCACAGGTACTTTGTCATTCGCTACACCAATCATTTGAAATTCAGTCTTTTGCAGAGCGGTCGTCAAATGTTCTAAAAGATGGGTTTCATAGGCCATGACAACCGACATATCCAACGACCACAAATAATCTATCGCCGCTCCTAATCCAATCGCGCCCGAAATATTAGGGGTACCCGCTTCAAATTTATAGGGGATAGGCGCGTATTCAGTCGCTTCAAAACTCACATGGTTGATCATATCTCCCCCGCCTTGATAGGGTGACATATCATCTAAGAAAGTTCCGCGGGCCCACAGCACACCAATGCCAGTAGGTCCATACATTTTATGACCAGAAAATGCATAGAAATCACAATCTAAGTCTTGTACATCAACAGGTAAATGCGCTATCGCTTGCGCGCCATCCACCAAAACCAAAGCACCGTGAGCATGTGCCATTTCAATCATACGCTTTACGGGGTTAATGGTCCCTATCGCATTGGAGGCATGGGAGATAGCAACAAATTTGGTTTTCTCAGACAGTTTTTTTTCAAACTCTTCTAAAATCACCTCACCTTCTACAGAAATCGGCGCAACCACTAATTCAGCGCCTGTTTGCGCGCACAGCATTTGCCAAGGCACAATATTAGAATGGTGCTCCATCATCGTCACTAAAATTTGTTCGCCGGGCAAGATTCTGGGACGCACAAAACTCTGCGCCACCAAATTGATTGCCTCGGTAGTCCCTCGAACAAACACGCACTCATGCACGTGCTCTGCATTCAAAAAATGCGCCACTTTATCTCGTGCTTCTTCGTATAATAGCGTCGCGCGCACACTTAGAGTATGAACACCTCGATGGATATTGGCATTGTCATGTTCATAAAAATCAGAAATCGCTTTGATCACCGAACGTGGTTTTTGAGTTGTCGCAGCATTATCAAAATAAATCAATTGCGCATGGTTTATTTTTTGATCCAACAGCGGAAAATCACGTCGAATCGCCATCAAATCTAGGCCTGGAGATGCTTTTTTATCATTCATTGTGTGATCCCATATGTTGATTCAACAAAACACTCATCCAACTGGACAACGTATCATGACCAACGCTTTTCAAGTTTTCTGCCACAAACGCTTGGATCAAATAATGCCTCGCTACTGTCTCATCAATACCGCGCGTTGCAAAATAAAACAACGCTTCTTCGTCCAATTGTCCTACAGTGGCGCCATGCGTGCATTGTACATCATCTGCAGCAATATCTAATTGGGGTTTGGTATCAATTTCAGCCTGTTGAGATAATAATAAATTTTTATTTTGCTGCCGAGCTATGGTGCGTTGTGCGTCTTGAGCCACATGCACTTGACCATTGAATACGCCACGCGATTGACCTGTTAAAATACCTTTGTAATCTTGAGCACTGGTACAATCAGGCACATTATGATACACCCACGTATGATGATCCATGTGCTGTTGGTCGTTCAAAGCATAAACACCATTCAGTTGACAATTTGCTCTTGATTCACTCATGTCTACACACACATCTGATCGAGCCCATTGGCCGCCCAAACTAAGGACATGGCTCTCTACTTGGCTAGAAGTCGCCAGTTTTGCCGCCAAATGTCCCACATGATACGCCGATCTACTTTCACGCTGAATTTTATAATGCTTCAACAGCGCATTGGATCCGGCGTACAGTTCAGTGATGGTATTGGTATAATAACGTAGATTCGATTCACCCTGATAATCTTCTATCACAGTCAACTGTGCACCCGATTCTGCTACCATGACATGGCGCAAATAAAGGGCTTGATCAACATGCGTCTGCCAATGCACCACCAAAATAGGTTCAGGTATACAAATATTCTCAGGCACATAAATAAACAAACCTAATTGTAGCATTGCTGTATTTTGAGCCTGAAAACCGTGATTCACTTGTACTATTTGGTTCAAATGGGGCGTAATCTTGGTGGGATGCTCCTGCAGCGCTTCAAGAATAGGCATCACCAGCACGCCAGGTGGCAAAGCTGCATGCAACGCATCTAATCCCACTAACTTACCATCGACATAGGCTATTTTATGCCCCCAAGGCACATCATCTTGTCTGTGTGCCATCACCGTGGCCAGTGATTCGCTATCTTGTAGCGACGAGCACGGCGCATGCCGGAAAGAATGCTTCAGAAATCCATGCACGGATGTATATCGCCAATCTTCATCACGCCGCTCTGGAAATCCCAAACGACGAAAATCCGCTAACCCTTGTTGCTGTAAAGAACGCAGCACGGGTATATCAGAACGAATTTGCTCAGCTTCACATTGATAAAAACTTGACTGAGTTAAGTGCTCAGAGGTGGCATTCATGCTTGAGGCACCTCATCCAACCATGCATACCCTTTTTTCTCTAGCTCCAGAGCCAACGACTTGTCACCGGATTTAACGATACGACCATTCGCCAGTACATGAATATAATCTGGTTCAATATAATCCAACAAACGTTGATAATGTGTCACCATAATAATGGCGCGCTCGGGATGGCGCATGGTATTGACACCATGTGCAATCACGCGCAATGCATCAATATCCAGTCCGGAATCCGTTTCATCTAATATGGCTAATTTCGGTTCCAAAGCCACCATTTGCAAAATTTCATTGCGTTTTTTTTCACCGCCAGAAAACCCCTCATTGATGCCTCGATATAAAAAGCTTTCATCCATATCCAGCAATTCACAACGAGCACGGATAAAACTCAAAAACTCCATGGCATCTAATACTTGTTTTCCTTGGCCTTGTCGCACGGCATTCACGGCAGCTTTTAGAAAATTAATATTGGTCACCCCTGGAACTTCGACTGGGTATTGAAACGACATAAAAATACCGGCCTGCGCACGTTCCTGGGGACTTAAAGGCAACAAATCTTGACCAAAATATTCGATAGTACCTTGTGTCACGTCATAAGCAGGATGCCCAGCTAAAATTTTAGATAGGGTACTTTTGCCCGATCCATTCGGACCCATAATGGCATGCACTTCACCCGCATTGATCTGGAGATCAATCCCCTTTAAAACAGGTTGCTCCTGTACAGAAGCATATAACTCATGAATTTTTAACATTAACCGACGGCCCCTTCTAAACTGATCCCCAACAATTTGGTCGCTTCTACAGCGAATTCCATAGGCAATTCTTTGATCACTTGCTTGCAGAATCCATTCACGATCATAGACACTGCATTTTCAGTATCAATGCCACGTTGTTGACAATAAAATAGTTGATCTTCACTGATTTTAGATGTACTCGCCTCATGCTCGACTTGTGCGCTAGGATGTTTCACTTCAATATAAGGCATGGTATGTGCTGTACACTTTTGCCCCATCAATAAGGAATCGCATTGGGTGTAATTACGCGCATTCACTGCGCTGGGTCCAATACGTACCAATCCCCGGTATGCGTTATGCGACTGCCCTGCACTGATTCCTTTTGAAATAATGGTAGAACGGGTGTTTTTCCCCAAATGAATCATCTTAGTCCCTGTATCAGCCTGTTGATGATGATTGGTCACCGCTACCGAATAAAACTCACCCACAGAATGATCTCCTTGCAAAATCACGCTAGGATATTTCCAAGTAATGGCAGAGCCTGTTTCAATTTGGGTCCAAGAAATTTTAGAGTTTTTTCCGCGACAGGCACCCCGCTTGGTGACAAAATTATAAATACCGCCCTTGCCATCTTTATCACCAGGATACCAATTTTGCACCGTAGAATATTTGATTTGAGCATCATCCAGCGCGATCAATTCTACAACCGCCGCATGCAATTGATTTTCATCTCGCATCGGCGCAGTACACCCTTCTAAGTAAGAGACCGAACTGCCTTCATCTGCAATGATCAATGTTCGCTCAAATTGACCTGTAGATGCCGTATTAATACGAAAATAAGTCGACAGCTCCATTGGACAACGTACGCCCTTAGGGATGTAGACAAAAGAACCATCACTGAACACAGCTGAATTCAGCGCTGCGTAAAAATTATCTCGATAAGGCACCACGCTACCCAGATATTTTTTGACCAAATCAGGGCAAAGGTGCACAGCTTCCGACAAAGGGCAAAAAATAATGCCTTTTTCAGCCAATTTGGCTTTAAAGGTCGTAGCCACAGAAACGCTATCAAAAACCGCATCCACAGCGACACCAGCCAATAATTCTTGCTCATGCAAAGGAATACCGAGTTTTTCATAAGTCCTTAACAATTCCGGATCGACTTCATCCAAGCTCTTGGGACCATCTTGCAATTTTTTGGGTGCCGAATAATATGAAAGCGCTTGATAATCGATCTCGGGAAAATGCACACTAGACCAAACAGGCGGTTTCAATGTTAACCAATAGCGAAACGCTTGCAAACGCCATTCTAGCACAAACTCTGGCTCGTTTTTCACTGCAGACAAACGCCGGATCACGTCTTCATCTAAACCAGGTGGAAATGTATCTACCTCAATATCAGTAACAAAACCATGCTGGTAATCACGATCCAACATCGAATGGATCTGTTCATTTTGTTTTACCACACATCACTCCAATTTGATCAAACGACCACGCACATAACGATATTTACCTGAAAGATGTACAAAATAATCAATGTTTTCTAAATTAATCGCATTGTCTTTTAAGACCAACATTTGTT
Source organism: uncultured Legionella sp. (assembly GCA_964625775.1). GTDB lineage: Bacteria > Pseudomonadota > Gammaproteobacteria > Legionellales > Legionellaceae. The sequence continues at coordinate 7,029 of CAZVEH010000010.1, forward strand.
TACCTAATTTATCTAAAGGTGTTTTGTCTGGGCTTAATTGCAAAATATCAGGTTCACTCACATAAAACGCCACATAAGCTTCATTGATTTTTTTTTCCTTGGTTTTAATGATATTTTGCACATCTTCTTCGGCTGCATATACAGGTCGTGATACAATTTGCCGTTGTAAATTTGCTAATATTCTTTCCCAGGAGTTAAGCTCTACCCCTTCCAATGAATATAAACTGACATAAACCAGCTTATGACTGGCAGTTAAATGCGCACGATGAGCCAAATATTCCGGAGAAGACAATTCTCCTTCCTCTTGTTTGGCAATTTTAGCGGCCAAATCATCACGAATTAAGCGCAATTTTTTGGCAATCATAATCACAAAGCCACTTTCATCCCAAGGACCTGAGATCAATGCATCATCTAATGCCTCTAAGGTTTTTTTAGCTTTAGTTAGATTATCATCTTCCATATTATTACAATCTGGCAGTCAATCTTACTATTCTACCATTAAATTGCTCAAAAGTGGCAACTGTCTGCCATGAATGTGGTATAGAAAGTAATTATAGTTAAATTGACGATGAAACATAAGCAGCATGTGGGATACAGATAGAATACGTTGCGCCTATTGATTGCGATCAGCGTATTCTAAAACATAGCGTTGATGGAGCGTTTCTTTACATACCAAGCTTTTGCGAGTTATCTTCTTCTGCGCCGGGCTTTTGCTCATCTGGTTTACGGCTTGAACCTTTATTGAACGTAGTACCGGATATCTGACTCACGTTGACAGCTGGAGAAGTTTTAGTAGGCGCCTTTAAATCAAGGCTTTCCGTAGGAATACCCATCACCACGTTCAAGACTTTCTTGATGGACGAGCTGTATTTTTGATAAGCCCCATCTCCTTGCCTTTCCAACATCGAGCTCAAAGCCGTGTTTATTTTGTTTAATTCATTAGCCGTAGGCTCTAAGCTAATCGGTGGTTTTTGTGCCATGAGGAAGAACTCCAAAAACATAAATAGACGCTATGATTACAATTATAGCAGAAAATTACTTAACACAATGTTAAGAAAAAAATATTTTCTCCCATTGTGCTCATTTTATGGTGTCCTTACCTTTATTTTTGCATCATCCATGCAACAAAAATCTTTTGATTTTAATCGTACATCAACTCATCAAGGGGCGTGTAATCTTTACTCGGCCCACCAACGATCAATTCATTCATCACATCAGTCATACACAATAATCGTAAGGAATTGGGTGTCACTTCATCAAAAATCACTTCGATGCCCAATAACGCTCCTTCAGCGTCATTGAAACTCACCCCCAAACCATACCCCAAACACAAAGATGCCAATTGGTCCGCGCGCCGTGCAAATGCTGGCAGCAGCCCTTGTGGTGCAAATACTTCATCATAACTCACAAAACGATCATTCAGATAAAATTTGGCATTAATACGAGTCGCAATCAGAGACATGCATTTAGAAATATTTTTTTCCATTTAATGCCACCATGGTGTTGCAGATTTGACTGATCCGGCAAAAAACAAGCGCAACCAGCGTAAAAAAACAGGCACGGTAAAACCATAATGCTCCAGAATCCCAAAAAATATTGCAGAAAACACCACTAATAGCCCAGTCCAAATTCTTATGTGCATCAGGAATAAAAAAATAGGAAACGCAGCACGAGCGTCTACCATAAAAAAACGTGCGCTACGTGCTGAATCTCGCCAATGCGCTGATTGGGGGAAATTAGTTGCCATTTTATGTCCAGTCTTCTAGTTCGCTTTGTAAGCGTTTTTCTTCCATTAAAGCTTCTAATCGTCTACGTGCATCTGACATCAAAGGCTTTACGCGATGCGTATGAATCACTTCTTCCGCTTCAACCAAATCATCATCTGCAATGGTCGTCTTATCGTCATCATCATCAAATAATTCGCTCATTGAACCCTCTTAACGTACTAATTAAGAACAAGAACCCCTATATACCGTATTTTTTTGATCTTGGCTAGGGCATAATGCAATAAACCGGCTGTCAAGCGCCACCTAAGATGAGCATAGCATGATTATTCATCTCACAAAAAACGAAATAAGACAAGAGTGTTTAGCATTTCGCAAAACATTACCGTCCGACGCCATTACCCAATCTTCCTCTAAAATTATCGAACAAATCACAAAAATTCAAGTGTATCGTAGCGCAAAGCATATTGGCTGGTATCTTTCAGTGCAGGGAGAAGTCGATCTAGCCCCCTTATGCCAATCCGCATTACAAGAAGGAAAGTCTTGTTATGTTCCAACCATTCAAGCAGATAAAACGTTAAGGTTTTTGCCTTACACCGCGCACGACAAAATGATACCGAATCGATATGGCATTTTAGAACCAGATCTCACGCCTGATCACGCCATCACCGCATCTTCTCTCGACCTTATTTTTCTACCCGTGGTCGCTTTTGATGCCACGCTCACGCGATTAGGTATGGGCGGTGGGTTTTATGACAAAACACTCCAAGATCAGCGCATCCCCTGCATCGGTGTGGCTTACGAATGGCAAAAATATCCTGCTTTGCCTCGCGATTCTTGGGATATAAAACCAGATTTGATTGTAACAGAAAGAACAATCTATACCCCGTAAGATGATTGGTATATGATACGCTTATCAGCGTCATTTATAGGAAAGCTTGATGTTATTGCCCAAACAACTCGAAGATCTTGCCAAAAAACTGTATGCCACGTTGCCTAAAAATGTGCAACTTCTAGAAGAAGACATTCAGCAGCAATTTAAAGACCTCATTCAAAGCGCGTTTACTCATTTGGATTTGGTCACTCGAGAAGAATTTGATGTACAAGTCAAAGTACTCGCACGTTCTCGAGAAAAAATTGATGCTTTAGAAAGAGAGGTCAACAAGCTTCTTCAAGAAAAAAACAAAACGTAAGATCTGGAAGAATTTTATATAAGTCCATACCTCTAATTGATTGTTCCAATGGAAGGAAACCATCATGAATCTCGCGGTTAGTAAGACGCGATCAGCTATCGGCATGATCGCAAAACCCGTCTCAGTCGAAGTCCATTTATCTAATGGATTACCTAGTTTCACCATCGTTGGTTTACCACAAACAGCCGTGAAAGAAAGCAAAGATCGGGTACGTTCAGCCCTCCTAAACAGCCGTTTCGACTTCCCTTGCCGTCGTATCACGGTCAATCTTGCCCCAGCGGATTTACCCAAAATGGGCAGCGGATTTGATTTACCTATTGCGATAGGTATTCTTGCTGCGTCCGGACAACTACCGTGCGAGCAACTCCATACCCATGAATTTATCGGTGAACTCGCTTTAGACGGGAGTTTACGCGGCGTTTCAGCCATTATTCCCATGTTAATGGCCGCCCACCAAGCCAAACATCATATCATCATCGCTGCCGAAAACGCGCCAGAAGCTGCACTCTTGAACTACCCAGGTCTCTATATCGCTGACAATTTGCGTGCGGTCTATCAATATTTACGCGGTGAACATACCCTGTCTTGTCCGCCGTCACCCCCATTGTCCGCAGTTACTGATGAGAAAGAGGATTGGTCTGATATCAAAGGACAAACCCATGCCAAAACAGCATTAAAAATAGCAGCTTGTGGCGGACATAATATTCTGCTTTATGGTCCTCCTGGCAGTGGAAAAACCATGTTGGCCAAACGCTTCATGACCATCATACCTAACCTAACTGCCAGCCAAGCTTTAGAATGCGCTGCGATACAATCTCTTTATGGGCGCATGCCCAAACACCTTCACAAGCAAAGACCCCCTTTTCGATCCCCTCATCATACTGCATCACCTATTTCGTTGGTTGGAGGAGGTAATCCTCCCAAACCAGGTGAAATTTCCTTAGCACATCATGGCGTTTTATTTTTGGATGAATTACCTGAGTTTCAGCGTAAAGTATTAGAGACTTTGCGTGAGCCTTTAGAATCAGGAGAAATTTGCATCTCTCGTGCGGCGATGCAGATCGAATTCCCGGCTCGATTTCAATTGATAGCTGCGATGAACCCTTGTCCCTGTGGTCAACTGGGTAACCCGCATTCTGAATGTGGTTGCACGCAAGATGCGATCCAACGGTACCATAATAAACTATCAGGACCCTTGTTAGATCGCATTGATTTACATATCAACGTCCCTATGTTGTCGTTGGAAACGCTGCTCAATACACCAGCGGCGCAGAGCAAAGAAAGCCCCCGTCTCAAAACAGACGTTGCGCACGTCCGAGCCTTACAAATACAACGCCAAGGATGCCTTAATGCTGCCCTGCGCCCCGGTGATTATGAGAAGTTTTGTAGCTTAGGCCCCAAAGCACATCAATTCATCAGCTCAAGTCTCGCGCCATTCAAGTTGTCCGCTCGCGCTTTTTATAGTCTTGTAAAAGTAGCCAGGACTCTAGCGGATATTCGTGAAGCACCTACTATTGAACAGAGTGATATTCAACAAGCGTTGTCCTATAGACAAATCATCAAACTATAGTCAAGGATGCCCCTTGTCTCCTGAACACTCACATCACTCACTCAACAAAGACTCTATAATAGCCATACGCATAAAAACGCCATTTTTCACTTGCTCAAGAATATAAGAGCGTGGTCCATCTACAACATCGCTATCGATTTCAATGCCCCGATTGATGGGACCAGGATGCATGATCATCACCTCGGAATTCGCCGGTGCCAAACTGGCTTTGGTGATCGCATAAGCCGCATGATAGGAAGGTAAATCCATCATTTCTTCGGCCAACAATCGTTCTTGCTGTATTCGTAATGCAATGACCACATCAGCATTTTTAAGTCCATCTTCTAAAGAAGTCGTGACTCGGCCATAAATTGGGGCACGAGGATGCCAGATCTGGGGCGCCACCAACACCAATTCGCCAACGCCCAGCAAAGCACAAAGATATTGTAAGGAATTGGCCACTCGAGAATGCAAAATATCACCAACAATCGTTATTTTGAGCTGCTTTACATTGGGTTTATGACTCAGAATGGTCATGAAATCCAATAAGGCCTGACTGGGATGCTCATGCGCACCATCTCCAGCATTTATGATATGAATACCAGATGAAAAACCACCCGCCATCGCCTGAGGTAGCCCCTCTTGGGGATGGCGTATCGCAAATAACGTGATCCCCATTGCAAATAAGGTTTGAATCGTATCTTCGATCATTTCGCCTTTGAGTTCAGATGAGCGAGTCACATCCACATCAACCACTCGAATACCTAAGTTCTTAGCAGCCATTTCAAAGCTAACACGGGTCCGAGTGGATGGTTCATAAAATAAATGGGTTAAAGTATGCTGGCGATACTGGGGATAATCTTGATGTGTTTTGAAATAAACCGCTCGCTGAATCAGGTGCATCACCTGTTCATGTGATAATTGACTGATTTCTAAAAAATGCTTCATATCGTTTAAAATCCCTGCAACCATTGCTCAAGAATAATGCATGCTGCAACGCTGTCCACTTGTGTTTGTTGTATTTTACGGTAGCCACCTTTGCTATACAACTGTGTTCGAGCTTCTACAGTCGTCAGGCGTTCATCGACCAAATGCACCGGCAAAGAAAATCGTTCAGCCAACTCTTGCGCAAAAATACGTGCGGCTTTGGTGGTATATTGTTCTTTTCCATCAATTTTAGTCGGTAAGCCTACGATAAGTCCCGCGGGACGCCAACGTTTGATCACAACCGCTACCTCATCCCAATCCGGGACGCCTTGTTTGGCATACAGTGTCGCTAAAGGCGATGCACCTTTGGTCAAAGCTTGCCCCACTGCTACACCAATGCGTTTATAGCCAAAATCGAACCCAAGGTACAAACCATCATCAAGCATGACCACTACCTGTTAGATTATCCATATTCACACCTAATGTCATCGCAGCAGCTTTCCAACGTTCCGCAAATGGAATGTCATACAGTAACTCTGCATGATAAGGACACACCATCCACATGTTATCTTTCATCACTTCTCGTTCTAATTCCCGCTGATCCCAGCCGAGGTATCCCATCACAATCAAAGCGTCCTTTGGACCTTCATTATTTGCGATAGAGCGAACAATATCATTCGAAGTAGTAATCGTCACCTCATCTTGAACCAAGATCAAACTAGATTGCCAATGCCCTGTAGGCCGGTGTATCACAAACCCTCGATCTGCTTGAATTGGACCACCAAACAACAGGGGCAGATACTTGCTGGCATCTTTGTTTGGACTAATCCCAATTTGATCGAAAATCATGCTTGCAGGGTGCCCCGTAGGCCGATTCACAATCATACCCACTGAGCCTTTTTCATGGTGCTCACAAATATAAATCACCGCCTGAGAAAATATAATATCATTCAAAGACGGCATTGCCACTAAAAAATGATTTGCCAAGGACATATGTGTCGACATCAGTACCATCCATTGGAAGTCTTATTGCTAAGTATATACTATTGCAAGAAGACTTACCCAAAAGTTGTCACACACCAGGGACATGCGGTGCATCTTGAGATCGGGGTTTTGTGCAGTGCTGAACCTGCCGCAAAGACCCACCAACTTCGATCTATGCCAAGATCGGTGATATGATCACTGGCATCACGCTGAATGGAGATCATATGAATACCGTTAAAAAATATCTGTTCGTTGGGGCCGCTTTTGCTTTTTTTATGTGTTGCGCCCCTCTTATGGCGCAAAAATCTCCAAACACTGAGCCTCATCTGGTCAAAGAACAAGCGGAGTTTGATCTCAAACAAGCCAATAAAAAATTTGACCAAATCAATTTGCGATTATCAGTAGAAAATCTTAATATCGAGCATTTGAATGATGCCATAACGCTCCTGAATCAATTAAAAGCGGGCGCCAATGACTGTATTGATTTAAAACAAAAAAAATTAAACTCGATCGATCCTATGCTGGCAGAAGCTACTCACGCTAAAGACGGAAATAAAAGTGGCGCCGATTTGGTTTATCTCACGCAAGAACAAAAGAAAATTGCAGCTCAGTTGGCTCAATGTCGCTTGTTTTCTATCCGGGCTCAAGAAGCAATCACCACTTATCAATCGACTGTAGCCCAAATCAAGCAAAAACAAGTATTGACGCGTGGCCTACCTCTATGGACGTTATTGGCACACATTCATCAGACGCCTGCAAAGGCAACTTTATCCGCTGGATTCTCGTTCACTTTGCCCGCTGATTTTGAGACACCATGGCTATTCAAAATAGGCATCTTAGGATTCAGTATTGTATTAGCAGGCTTTGTTATTATAAAAACCAAATCGCACCAAATTCTCCGCAAAGTACTTTCTACTAGAAAAATTGGCATGGGTGACTTCAGCCTATTGGCTCTGTGCTTTTTTTGGTCTTTTATCACCGTTTATTTTAATATCATGCTCCCTGAACAGCTCAGTGCGTCGTCGCTACTGATGCTTCATCTCACTGAGATCTTTTGCTATTATTTGTGGGCGTTGGCATTCATCACGTTGATGTTCAAAGTCAATATTGTGATGTTGGTTTTTTATTGGTACACGTTGGATGACAATTTTTTTAGAAAATTATTGATATTTTTATTAAGCTATTATGCCCTCACCATGATGGGACAGTTTGTCATGCAATCCCTGCCTATCAATGAATTATTGTGGCAACTGGGACAAGTGATTTTCTTAACAGGTGTATTGATCACCGCCATTGGATTTTTCTATTACTTTTGCCATACTCATCAACATATTCATTTTATACACACTCACCGCTCCGTATTGCAAAAAACCATTATTTTATTATTTAGCGCTTGCGGTATCCTCAATATGTTTGGATACCATCAACTGGCACTCCACCTCACTTACGCAATCATCACCACCTCCGCGATTCTATTTAGTATGATTTTGATAGAACGCGCGCTACAAACACTATATGCCTTATGCACAAACTCTAGCAAACTGCATCATGCTATTAAGCGAGTTTTTGGCTATAAATCCGATCAACCTCTCGTGGAATTTATCATCTTAAAAACCATTTTGCAGATCATTGTATTATTCACAGCCATCTACCTGATTGGTCAAAGTTGGGGATATGGCAGTTATTACATCGATAGCTTTTATTCTCTTTTGCTAAATGGGGTACATTTTTCCAGTTTTACATTTTACCCAACGCGCATCATCAGCGGAATCATTGTATTCTGTATTCTATATTTATTATTTCGCAGCCTGTCTACGAAACTGAGCCAACACGCCCAATTCGAAGACGAAGAAGAAACACAAGTTGCAGTCGCATCTATTTTGACCTATATCGGTTTTGCCTTTGCATTGATCTCGGCTTTATTTGTTTCTGGCATTGATTTTACCGGCTTGGCCATCATTGCAGGCGCCTTGTCTGTTGGTATTGGACTGGGCTTACAAAGCATCGTCAACAATTTTGTATCGGGTATTATTTTATTGATAGAAAAACCCATCAAACCTGGTGATCGCATCAGTATTGACGGCGTAGAAGGTATCGTCAAAAAAATTCGCGTGCGTTCAACCCAAATCACCACTGCTGCGCGCGAAGATGTGATTATTCCCAACTCTGATTTGATCACGCACCCTGTCACCAATTTTATGTTTGCCGATAAGTCATTGACTATTTATTGTGAAGTAGGTGTTTCCTATGACAGTGACCCGATTTTGGTTAAGAAAGTGTTATTACAAGCCGTACATGAACACGATGAAGCTATCAAATCTGCGCGCTCTAAACCAACCGTCCTCTTTCGTGCCTTTGGAGAATCTGCAATGATTTTCCAGGTATGGTTTTTAATCAAAGATGGCAATAAAAAATCCCAGATTCATTCCGATATTAATTTTTCTATCGCGCAATTGTTTAGAGAGCATCAAATCAAAATTGCCTATGCTCAACGTGATATTAACGTCAAACTGTCTGATAATCTGACATAAATATCAGATAAACAATCTAAATATTAAAAAACTATTGAGCCTGAAAGTGATATTCGTTATGTTGTTAGAAAGGCGATTCAACAAGAAATATTGGAGCAAAACGCTAGAGGCTGTTGCTATTTGTTTTGTCGAAAACATCCTTTGCAGCAATGGCCACAGCCTCTAAAAGTGAGTGAGTTCATTTTTAAATGACCAACGTACGTCACGTGCTAGGCGACAAATCTCAGGGCGTTTTGAGATCCTTCGCTGTGACCAAGATAACAAGCCATTTAAATATGAATTAACTATTACCAGCTTAACAAGCAAAAGGGAGAGTGCTATGGCAAAAGGTGAAGTCAAATGGTTCAATAATACCAAGGGCTGGGGATTCATTATGCTAGCAGAAACCGGAGAAGATATTTTTGTACACTTCTCGGCGATCAATGGCACCGGATATAAAACCCTGGTTGCGGGCCAAACAGTCATATTTGATTTACAACGCGGTGATCGTGGTTTACATGCCATCAATGTCACTGTTGCGGAAACAGAAGCCCTAGAAGAAGGTGCTCCTGCTTAATAACCAAGAGTTATTATTAGGGCCCAAAAAACAGTTGCTCCTTGTCAAAAGAGCACATTGCATTAATGTGCCTTATGAGACCAGCATGCAGGCAAATGTCACTCGCCCTGAGTTAAGGATGCTCAGACGAATGAAGTACGCATTCAACACCCGCCGCAATACAATCATCTAGACATTTGGTTTTGTTACCTCAGATAACAAAAAGGCTTCAATCTCTTGAAGCCCTATTGAACATACTATGTGGTTTTAATGTGTCGTTAACATGCTATAAACTTTTTGTGCGGGGGTAAATTCCGGGTATTGATTGATGATATTCCTCAAACTTTGTAACGCTTGCTCTTCTTTACCTTCGTTCAGTAAATTCATCGCTTCATAATATAACCCTTGAGCAAGGGGATTAGCGACCCATGCAACCTCTTTCTTATCGGCACTTGCTGAAATCGCACTCGATTTCCTGGAAATCTCAGCTCGCTCATCCCCAGATGACTTTGCATCGAGTTGAGTTTCCTTTGTTGGTGAAGAAAAATAAGAGTATGACATATACATAAACACGCCAATAAAAACCGCAATACTCACAGGAGTAGCAAAGGATTTCATTGCAGTAGACCGTTGCATTGGGGATTCGCAATACACACTCGAAGATGGATTTAAAGATTCAGGCACACATTTCTTGGGTTTTTTCAAATTTTCCAAAGTTTCATTAATGACGCTCATGTTTTTTCTCTCTCTATAGTTTGGTCATCATTCATTCTGTTGGTGTTATTTTAGAACTCATCAACATTTGTTTGACTCGGTGCAAGGAAGTACGCAAAAGGTTTTGCCAAACATTAGGAACCGAAGTATATTCAGTATCCACAATTGCTTTTGAAATCAACTCTTTACTCAAATGATGTTCCGAACGACTATATGCCAACATCAACGCTTTGTGACATACAATATTGATCAAACGCGGAATACCCTTGGTCTTTTTATACAACAAGCGACTGGCCTGAGGAGAAATAGTCACCCCATGCTTCTTACCCGGCTTAGTGGCCTTTGATAAACGATGAAATATGTAACTATTCAAATCCTTTTGCTTAATAGGCAACAAAGTATAAGAAAAAGATATCCGTTGCAGGAAATGGCTGGATGCGCGCAATTTTGTATCCAAATCCAATCCCCCAATCAAAACCACTTGGCATAGTTTTTCACCCGCACATTCCAAATTCCCAAGAATTTGAATCACTTCAAGATTCTCCTTACTCAAATATTGCGCCTCATCAAACAGGAGTACTATCTTTTTAGACTCCTGTTTCAAGAGGTACGCTTTATCATGAATAGATTTTAAAATTTGCGCCGGCTGTTCGTCAGAAGAGCAGGTGATCTCGAGTTTACTGGCAATAAGCTCCAATAACTCGGCATAAGTAAAATACGGATTCATCACATATACTGGAAAATCATGATTTGCTATTTTTTCAATAAACAAACGGCAAAGCATGCTTTTTCCAGTACCAGGCTGACCCGTAATTTTAATGACACCATCATTCACCTGTAATCCAACCATAAGCACATCAAGCGATTTTTGATGGTTTTCCAAACTATAGTAATATTCAATATTGGGATATTGGTTGAATGGAAACTCTGTCAAATTAAAAAAATCTTGATACATCAAATGCTCCAAGCGTTATGATTTCGGGGATTCATTCACATACAAATTGTAGGCTTTGGTCAAATCTTTCTGTACACCGTAGCCATTTTTGTACATCACCGCCAATTGGTTTTTCGCCAACGTATTGCCATGTTTCAGCGCCGAATTTAACCAATAAAAGGCTTTGCTGTAATCTAAATTCGTACCGGTACCGTTGAAATACATCAAGCCAAGATGATACTGCGCATCAGCATCGCCTTTCTCTGCTGATTTCATATACCATTTAAACGCTTCTTGGGGATTGGGATTCACACCAATGCCTGTATCATACATCAACGCTAATTTAGACTGCGCCTTCTCGTGGCCAGCAATCGCCGCTTTGGTATGCCAGAGTGCTGATTTGCTATAATCAATCGCGACCCCTTTTCCTTTAGAATACATTTCTGCCAAGGTGTACTGGGCTAGCATGTTACCTTGAAGCGCAGATTTCTCTAAAAGCTGTGCGGCTTTTTGGTCGCTCTGAGGCACTTCTCTACCATCAAGATAAAGTTGAGCCATTGTATAGTCTGCTTTTTCATGATTTGCCGCAACAGCTTTAGACAACCAATACAAAGCCGTTTTCGTATTTTTCGGGACCAATTGACCGTCTAAATAATACTTGCCTAATTTATACTGCACATTGGCATTGCCTTTCTCCGCCACTTCCTGATAAAGCTCAAGCGCCTTAGCAAAGTTTTGTGAAATACCATCGCCTTTTTCATATTTTTCAGCCAATTTGTATTGGGCAAACAGATTACCTACACTAGCGGCTTGTTGATAATAGTACGCAGCACGCTCTTTATTCACAGCGACACCCAAACCAGCATCATACAAACGAGCCAAGGCAATTTCTGCCCGCAATTGCCCACTTGCAGCTGCATAACCATTGTCTACTGCCAATTTGTAGAATTTGAACGCTCGCGCATTGTTAATCGGCATACCAATACCCGTCTCATTAAAGAGGCCCATCTGGTATTGCGCGTACACATTGCCATTCAAGGCTGCTTTTTCATACCAATATACCGATTGATCGGTTGATTTTTGTGTTCCAATCCCATTTTGATACATCAAAGCAACTGCGTATTGAGCATCGGACAAACCAGATTTTGCTGCAACCAAATGCCAGTTGAATGCGCTGGTTTTATTTTCTTTAACACCCTTGCCATACTGGTACATCAAACCCAAGTTATAAGCAGCTATGGTTGACCCTTGCTTTGCTGCAGCAAGGTACAGCGCTTCAGATTTGGCCAAATCATTTGGAATTTCGTCATCCAATTCATACAAAAATCCAAGCGAAGCCAGAGCAGCTACATCACCCATCTCTGCCGCACGACTATACAGATTGATCGCCATTTTGACATCACGTGATACACCAAGTCCCAACTGATACATATTACCTAGGCAGTATATCGCCAGTGGATTCGCTTGCGCAGCGGCTTTTTCATACCATGTTTTAGCAACTGCATCAGACTTAGCTACACCAATGCCTTGTTGGTACATATAGCCAATTTTAAGTTGAGCAGAGGCATCCCCTTGTTCTGCAGCTTTCTCATATAATTTTGCCGCTTCTGCAATTTTATCGCTGGAATGGTCATGCGTGATATAATAATCAGCAAGAAATAACTTGGCCTTCACATGGGCTTGTGCCGCTGACTTTTCAATCAAAGCAATCGCTGATTGCGCGTCATTTTTGTTATGATTGGTTTGCAATAACACCGCATAATTATACTGCGCCAACGGATATCCTTGCTGCGCAGCAGCCTCCAAAAGACGAGCCCCACCTTTGGCATCTTGAGACATACCTGTGCCTTGCAAAAGATAAGTACCTAAAACATATTCCGCGATTGCAGACTTTCCTTCCGCTGCTTTTTCATACCATGACACTGCTTCGGACGGATTAGCCTTCACTCCAATACCACGATCCAGCATCATCGCTACCAATAAAGCGCCCTGAGCACTGCCACGTGTCGCTGCCTCAGTAGCAATACGATATGCTCTGGCAAGAACTTCATGATTTTGCGTATTTTGTAAATAATAAGTGGCCAGAAATTCTTGTGCGCCCAAATGACCTTGTAAAACTGCCTTTTGATACAATTGAATCACTTTGGAGTTTAATTCTGATTTTACAGCCGCATCCGTCATGGCTAGCGCATCATCAGAATACAGTTGTGCTAAATTAAACTGAGCATCTGCGATATCTTGTTCCGCTGCCATCGCATAAAGCTGTTCGGCTTTCGCTCTGTCTTTAGGAAGTCCTTCTAAACCGTATTCATTGAATGTACCTAACAAATATTGCGCATGCGCATCGTGAGAGTTTGCTGCAGCATTCAACCAGTATAAGGCTTCTTTGTTGTTTTTCTTAATTCCTTTGCCGTGTAAGTACATCAGAGCCAAATTGTATTTGGCTTTGGCAAAGTCTTGTTTTGCAGCGCTTAAGTACCATTCTGCAGCAATTTTTTGATCTTGACTGACGCCATGTCCTTGTTCATACATTTGCGCTACTTTGAATTGCGCTTTTGCAGCTCCATGAACAGCTTCTTTTAAAATCACGTTAAAACTTGTTTGCAATTTGCTGTTATCGTGTTCTTCGGCGGCCAACTGATACACAAACACATCAGATTTTGCGGATTTCTGTGGTGCCAAGGTATTCCATGCCAATAATTGCTTGAGCGATTGGGTTTTTGGATCCTCTAAGGTGTAAACGGTGTTAAAAATATCTGATTTAGAGATAGTGACCAATTTCGGAGTGATCATATCGGTATCAGCAATATCATGGTATGTTTTTTGTTGATCAGTCGCCAACGATTTTAATTGCTCTCTGGATAAAACATCCCCGTTATCGCTGGCCTTTTTCAACCAAAATACGGCTTGTTTATAGCCCTCTTCCGAATCAGCTTCTTTCAGATACAACTCAGCCAAAGCATGCTGCGCCTTCACATAATTCTGATCCGCTGATTTGGTAAACCATTTTTTGGCCGCGGCCACATCAGCACGAACTCCGAGGGTACCTTCGTACAATCGTCCCAGATGATATTGCGCTTCGGCATCACCTGAGTTTCCTGCTTCAGTCAACCACGCAACGGCTTTGTTGATATCCGTCACCGAAGCATTAGAAGTTAAATACAATAAACCTAGGGCCAATTTGGCTTTTTCATTATCTTGCTTGTTGGCGCTTGCGTTGGAGTCTGATGCGGCAAGCTCTAACCAATGCATAGCCTGGGCGTTATCTTGTTGGACCAACTCCCCTTCATAATAAATTTTACCCAGTTTATACCGAGCTTTGAGATGGCCACTGGCTGCAGATTTTTCTAACCATTTGATGCCCTCTTCTGCTTTCACTCGATCGCCACTTTTCAGCTCTAGCAATGCCAATTCGTATTGAGCAGAAGCATTATTTGCCTGTGCTGCTTTTTCAAACCAATATTTGGCTTGCTCTTCAGATTTGCGTGTGCCGTAACCATTCAAAAAAGCTAACCCAGAAAAAACCTGAGCTTCAACGTTGCCTTGCTCTGCGGCTTTCTTATACCACTCTAGGGCTTGAGACACGCCATTTTTTACATTTAGAAAATATTTTGCCATATAAATCTGAGCGGGTTCATAGCCTAAGCGACCAGATTCTTGAATGAGCTTCAAACCTTCCTGTTGTTTTTTAGCAACACTATAGCCATTGATATACATTTTCCCGAGATAAAACAAAGCTTGTTTATCATGGTGTTTGGCCAATTCTTGAAGCACTTTACTGGCTTTATAATAGTTCCCACTATAGTAATCCGCCATGTAATCAGCGGTATCTGCCAACGCAGCTATTGGGGTAAGTGCACACATTAAAGGTATAAAAGTCCGTCTCATGATACTTCCTTATATTAGCAAGATAATTTAGCTAAAGATTATTTATCACTAACAAAATACAGTACAAGTCAAAGAAAATCCATATGCGATAAATAATATTGTTTAGATGTTGAGAGTAGATATCATAAATATTTTTCATGCACAATTATGGATGAACTTTGGGTTGATTCAAGTGGGAGAAGTTTAGGATCAGTCCGTCATTCAATGATTGACTTTAGATCCCGCGGAAAGCGCGGGAAGAAGACTAAGTGACGTTTATGGAACGGAGCTTTTAGACAATCATACCTGAACAAATGATCAATGAGCCCCGGCACTTTGATGAGGTCCTCAATTTAAAGCCATTAATTGAGGGCACGCCCTAATATCCTTTAATAGTTCCCGTAATACCTAAAGTAAGCACAGGTACTTTAGATTCATTGATGACACAATCCGAAAAAAATATCAGGGCCATATCGCGCAGTAATGGGCATAAGCATTTTTCCCCAAGAAACCCATCACTAAGATTGGACTATGCCACAAAGTAAGTTATGATGATGAGATCCATCTATCCTTCAAACTTGGATTTTGATGATCAGACTATCGCGATATAGCGCCCTTTTGACGATACTGTATAGCTCTCTTGTATGGCCAGGAACACCTCCAGCAGAGTCTCTGGCTCAACATGATGCGCAGGTTCTTAAAATTTACAATCGATTGAAACGTACATACACTCAAAAAACAGATCCCTTGATCATCGCATGGGGAAATAAACTGGACTTCTATCACCAACAAACTGTACATGAATATCCGATTATCCCCGCAAATTATGATGAATTAAAAAGCATCAGTCACGTCATTCTTGCAGTGTATGCATTATTTGACCCCAAGAATGAATTTCCCAAAAATATGGCGGATGTCATTGCCTACAAAAATTTGCTCATAAGCACTGAACCCTTGATTCAAACATTGCCTCTTTCGCCGGATCAAAAAAAACGGCAACAACACATACTTGCTGTAACGAAACACGCATTGACCGAAGCTATTGAAAAAAAAGCGGTATCCCAACATAGCATACAGCAGCTTTTTAGCACGCTTTCTCCACTGATACAAAAAAACATGGATGATGCAGCGAAGCTTGAAATTGATGCCATCAACCAGCAAATGACTAAGATACAACATCAACTCACTCCTGAGGAGCTAAAACAATTATTTGTTGTTATTCCCACCTCGAAAATGCCACGACAAGATAATCTGATAGGCCAATATTTTTCTAAATTTATGAATGCGCCTATGGATAGCGACCGACTTATCTATGCCGAAGGATTAACCAAAACAAAACAAGTGTTAGCGCTTGTGGGATCTTGGCAAATGGAGTCCAACTTATCCCTGATATTTTTTCACAATGCGAATCACATGAAAAAAGATATTTTAGGTACAAGTACCCAGCATTATCTGCAACAGTGCACAAGAGACACAACCCAGCATAGCGCCTTGGTGTGTGATCACACACCAAATCGATGAGCATAGTATCATCAAAACTGGCTGCTCTGTTAACTCAGGCAATTGAGGGAAGGCATTTAACGTTACGCACGCGTATCCATCGTCTGGCAAGAAGAACACTCTGCTTTTAAAAATTAGAGAAAATGCATGACATTGGTATTGGACTGTCCATTAATCGGTATGAATTCGGTGTGTCTTTAGTAATGAACAGCAATCATTTTGAACCACTACCAACTCATTATATCCTGCATTAAAGCCTATTAAATTTTCATTTTTGGGCGCACCCTACTTAAACCGCCATCGACCGCCAATACCTGCCCGGTAATCCAATTATTTTTAGGCTCTAAAAGAAAAACAATGGCACGAGCAATATCCTCTGGGGTGCCAATTCTATCTAAAGCGTGCATTGCTTTAGATGCGTTGAATGCTAAAGCATTTGACATAAGATGTGCCGTCAAAGGGGTGTCGGTCATACCTGGCGCTACTACATTAAAACGTAAATTTAAGTGAGCGTAGGTGGCGGCGGCTGATTGTGCGAGCCCGATAATTCCTGCTTTCGCTGCTGCAATTGCCTCATGATTAGCTAAGCCAACAAGTGCCGCGGCTGAAGAAATCAGTACCACTGAGCCGCCATTTTTCATATGCATTCCAGCTGCACGAACCGTTGCAAATGACGTTGTTAATGAAGAATCAATAACAGCTTGATATTGTTCTTGTGAAGTCATATGCGCGCTTTTTAATAATAATGAGCCAGCACAATTAACAACGCCATCGATTAAACCGGCGTCTTTAAATACCTCATCAACGGCATCAAAATTAGTCGCATCCAATAGCGCATGAGGTTCAATTTTGGTGCTATCTCGAGCAGTAGTGAAGACGGTGTCTCCCTGAGATATTAGAATATTAACGACCGCTTGACCAATAGCGCTACTCGCTGCAATCACTAAATAATTTGCCATAATCTATGTCTCCTTTGTTAAATGGACCCGAATGATGGGTTTTATTTCAAACAGTTTGCAAGCATTTTAAGAACGCCCAATTGCAGGGGTCGAATGGTATAAGCGGCTAGTGCCGCAACTTAATGAGTCAAAGCATTCTTAATCGAGCGACGACGCGTGTGCCAAACTTAATAACAGTGTTTGAGGTGTCCAATAACGATGTCAATAACTCCTCTTTGATTAAGTCATTGTCTTTCATACCTAGAAATATGTGGCTTGGTTTACACATTTTTACGAGTTCTTGTAATGAGTCTAAGGCCACCGGCAATCAGATCCTCAAATATTTTTTTACCAAGATAGCCCCTGCCTCCAAAGCCGAGTCCTTTGAATTTTTTCAATAATGGCACAGCTTCTTTGCTATCATGACGGTTGCCTCTAGTGATTTTAAATGCCATCAACTCACCACGATTGTTAGTAACAAGATGCAGCTTAAGGCCGAAAAACCAACCCACAGACGTATGACCATAATCAGCAACTTCATCAAATGTTTTATGTCGCGATGAACGTCGTACATGGCAACCTGGTAAGCAGCTTGAGTCTATGTAGTAGATGCCTGTTTGTTGCCCGGATTTTAGTTGTGTGAAAATGCTTAGTGAAAATATTGCTCTTTTCATCAAGCTTACAAACCGTATCGTAACAAGGTAGCTGTGGAAAGTATACCTTGTAGTAAAGAGATAGGAGACTGGTATAAAAATTATAGGACTTACGCGTTTGGCTCGTGACTAGCTTTCAATTGGTCGGGACGGAAGGATTTGAACCTTCGACCACTAGCACCCCATGCTAGTACGCTACCAGGCTGCGCTACGCCCCGATTGGTAGGATAATACCGTTTATTGCTTAAAATAACAATACGGTTTTTTAGGAAAAAGCACTCACACAGGCTGCGATCAGGGCGCCTGGCACGATTCCAAAATACAACAAAGACAAGGCATTGGCAGAAAATAATGCCATTGTTGTGCGTGGTAGTAAAATCGGTGAATTGTCTTTCGCATCATCGAAATACATGACTTTGATCACATACAAATAATAGTAAGCACCAACTACGGCAAACAGTAGGCCTGTAACCGCAACCCAAGTCATCTGCACATCAACCACCGCTTTTAATACCAACAGCTTTGCAAAAAAACCAACCGTAGGCGGTATGCCTGCCATAGAAAACAGGATGATCATCATCATCAACGCCAACCAAGGACTGCGTTTGTTTAAGCCACTCAAATCTTCAATCCGTTCTATTTCAACACCTGAACGCGATAGCAAAACCAAAAGACCAAATGCGCCTACGGACATCAAGGCGTAAATCAATCCATAAAATAAAGCAGCCGCATACCCAGCTGAAGTAGCCGCTAGAATACCAAATAATGCATAGCCCATGTGAGAAATAGTTGAATAAGCCAACAGGCGTTTGATATTTTTTTGAACAATCGCAATGACATTACCCAGTACGGTAGATCCTATCGCCATGATCATGATCATATGTTGCCAAGTACCAACCAAATCACTCAAAGCAAACGTTAAAATGCGTAAAGTAATTCCAATTGCAGCAATTTTAGGCGCCGCACTTAAAAATAACGTGACCGATGTTGGCGCACCGTCGTACACATCCGGTGCCCACATATGAAAAGGTACTGCAGCCAGCTTGAACCCTACGCCCGCTAAAATAAATACCAATGCAAACGATAATAACCCAGAGTGCTCTTGGCTATGCGCCGAAATACTGCGCGCAATCTCAGCAAAATCTAATGAACCCGTTGCACCATACAACAAAGACATACCATACAACATCATGGCCGAGGTAATAGAACCAATCACAAAATATTTCATCGCAGCTTCAGAACTGTTGGAATGCGTTCTGCGAATAGCTGTCATGGCATACAGGGGCAAAGACAATAGCTCTATCCCTAAGTACATGGTCAATAGCGAATGAGCCGACACCAAAACCATCATGCCTAGGGTAGAAAATAACCCAAGTACATAATAATCCCCCGCAGGTAATTTGCGTTCATCCAAATAGGCCTTGGAATATATAAAACTCAAGAAAACAGTAAGATAGATAAACAGTTTCATGATTTGAGCCATATCGTCCGAGATGAACGCGCCATGAAAGGCCACTTGAGCATATTGCCCCAAAAAGAGATATGACACGCCTGCTGCTAATGCCAAGCCAATCGCAGCACAGCACAATGCTACAGAGTGAAATGCTCGTTTAAAAAACAAATTGGTCACGAGCGCCAAGCAGGCTGTGATCAAGATAATGATCTCGGGCAATGCCGGTAAGAAAGTGTCGTTTAATCCCATCATATTCATTTAACCTTTTGATTTAACTGCTAATTCAAGAGTATGGCTTACCGTTTGATGCACATACGTCAACCATGGCTTAGGGTACACACCCATGCCAAGCACCATGACCGCCAAAAGAATATAAGCAGCTAGCTCTGTTGGAGATAGATCTTTCAGTGCATCTACTTTGGCATTCGCCACCGGTCCAAAAATCACTCGCTTATACAACCACAAAGTATACGCCGCTCCGATGATCAGCGTGGTTGCAGCCCAAAAGGCAATCCAAAACCCAGCTTTGATACTTGCCACAATCACCATAAATTCGCCGATAAACCCCGAAGTTCCCGGCAATCCTGCATTCGCCATCGCAAACAGCATCAAAAAACTAGCAAATATGGGCATACGGTGCACAATACCACCAAAATCATTGATGTTTCTGGTGTGCATGCGATCATATATAAACCCAACACCCGCAAACATGCCACTGGAAATGAACGCATGTGAAATCATCACCACAATCGCGCCTTCCAAAATTAATCCAGCCGAAGCCAAATCAGCATGATCTGCAACCGCATAAATTGCAAAACAACCTAAAGTCACAAAGCCCATATGCGAAATGGATGAGTAGGCAATCAACTTCTTCATGTCCTGCTGAATCACGGCAATCAAACCTACATACACCACAGCGATCAAAGACAGTACGATCATAAGATTGGCGTAATGTCGACATGCGTCAGGTACAATCGGTAGCGCAAAGCGAATAAATCCATACGCACCGAGTTTCAACAAAATAGCCGCCAACACCACCGATCCACCCGCTGGTGCTTCAGTATGCGCATCAGGTAGCCAAGTGTGCACGGGGAACATGGGTACCTTAATGGCAAATCCCAAAAAGAAGGCGATGAAAATCAACGTCTGTGCAGTCATATTTAATTTCAGAGCATAGAACGTTTCAATATTGAAGGTGCCAGCGCCATATCCCAGATATAAAAAGGCAGCCAACATCAGTACTGACCCTAAAAAGGTATACAAGAAAAATTTAATAGCAGCGTACACACGATTGTCAGAACCCCATATCCCAATAATCAAATACATTGGAATCAAGGTTGCTTCCCAAAACACATAAAAAAGAATCGAGTCCATGGCAGAAAATACACCGACCAAAAAACCCTGCATGATCAAAAATGCTGCGAAGTATTGCGCAATACGTTTTTTGATGCTGGACCATGTGGCCAATACAACCACCAAGTTGGTGAAAATACTGAGCACAATCAGTAGTAAGGACAAACCATCCACACCCAAACTATAACGCAGGCCCAAAGAAGGCATCCACACCCTATCTTCCGTATACTGCATCAGATACGTGTTGGGATTGAAATCTCGCAGCAAAGGGACACACATCAAACCCGTGACGATCACAGTGGCCAACGTAATCAAGCGAGAGCTACGGGGATAGCGATCATCTCCCAGCATAAATACGACGATTCCGCTGATAATAGGTATCCAAATCAAATAACTGAGCACATGCTGCATAACAACTCACCTTAACAAATTAAAACAGGACTGAGGCAAAACCCCAAACACACACTGGTTTAGCCTCAGAACATTAAAAACCAGATTAGAAATCCGAATAATCCTAAGATCATGACGAATACATAATGATACAAATATCCGTTTTGCATGGTGCGCGAACGCTGCGCAATAAAACGCATCAGTCGACCACTGCCATTGACCACCGTACCGTCAATCAACATCTGATCACCTGTACGATAGAACATTCGACCCAACATTTTTGAACCATTGATAAAGACATGTTCATTAAAGGAATCAAAACCATATTTGTTGATCAAAAGACGATAGAGCCAGTTGCAACGATTGACCATCATACCTGGTACTGCAGGATAAGCGATATAAAACACCCAAGCCAAAGCAATGCCGCACATCGTTAACCAGAAAACTGGCGAAAATATCGCGTGTTGCAACGCATGTATAGGCGATCCTACTTCTTTAGCCAATTCACGCAATACATCGTGCTGGGGCAACACATGTATCGCATCAGACAATAATGTTGGTTGATCTAAAAGCATGGGACCATATAGTACATAACCCAGCATCACAGAAGGAATGGCCAATAATACCAAAGGCAAACCGATCACCCAAGGCGATTCATGCACATGATCATAAGTTTTCTTATCCATGCGCGGTTGGCCGTAAAACACTAAAAATAACGCGCGGAATGAATATAAGGCCGTGATCATTGCACCCAGCAACACACACCAGTATGCGTAGGATGCACCTGGTATTGAAGACAGCTGCGCAACTTCAATGATGGTATCTTTGGAAAAGAAACCAGCAAAAGGTGGAACCGCGCATAAGGCCAAACTACCAATCACAAAAGTATAAAAAGTAAGCGGCATTTTGTGTCTTAATCCACCCATTTTTTGCATGTCTTGTTCATGATGCATACCGATAATGACCGAGCCCGCACCTAAGAACAACAAAGCTTTAAAACACGCATGAGTGAGTAAATGAAAAATACCGGCAGAATAGGCAGATGCACCCATAGCTACCATCATGTAGCCCAATTGAGATAAGGTAGAATACGCGACCACACGTTTGATATCATTCATCACCAAAGCTAGGATCCCTGTAAAAAACGCACCTGTAGCACCAATGACCAAGACAAAACTCAAAGCCGTTGTTGACAACTCCATCAGCGGAGAAATACGTGCCACCATGAAGACACCTGCAGTCACCATAGTTGCCGCGTGAATCAGCGCTGAAATGGGCGTTGGACCTTCCATAGATTCAGGTAACCACACATGCAAAGGCACTTGTGCAGATTTACCCATAGCACCCACAAATAATAAAAGACAAATCACGGTCACCACTGACCAGGAATGACCAGAGAATAATTCGATGTTTTGCTGTGCAATTTGTTCTGCTTGCTGAAATACCGTTTGATAATCTAAGCTTCCCGCGCAAGCCAAGACCAAACCAATGCCTAAAATAAATCCAAAATCTCCTACTCGATTGACCAAGAATGCTTTTAAACTTCCTTGAATCGCCGATTCCTTTTGATACCAAAAACCAATCAAAAGATAGGACACTAAACCCACCCCTTCCCAGCCAAAAAATAATTGGAGAAAATTATTGGCGGTCACCAACATCAACATCATAAAAGTAAACAAGGAGATATAGCTGAAAAATCGCTGATAACCAGGGTCGTCAGACATATACCCAATACTATAAATGTGGACTAAAAAAGACACAAAGGTGACGACAATCATCATCACAGCGGTTAGTGAATCGATCAAAAACCCAATATGGAAAGCGTACGGAAAAACATCCCCGCCGCTAGCCCAAGTATAAAGATTGACGTCCAGAACACCTTGCTGCTTGCAAAACACAGTGACAGCGACCATGATAGACATCACCAACGATAACCCCACTCCGAAAATTGTAACGGAATGTGCGCCTACACGACCAATTTGCTTACGCAACAGTCCTGCAATCAGCGATCCTATCAGTGGGGATAAAACAATAATCAAACAAGATGTCAATATACTCACAGCTTCACCCTTTTAAGTGATTCATTTCAGACACATTAATATCACCGCGATTGCGATACAGCAGCATCACAATGGCCAGACCAATCGCAGCTTCTGCTGCAGCAACCGTCAAAATAAAGAATACAAAGACTTCGCCCGTTGCTTCGCCAAACTGATGCGAAAAAGCAACCAGATTGGTATTGACTGCCAACAATAATAATTCAATACAAATCATCAGGAGAATGACATTACGACGATGGATCACAATACCAAACAGCCCCAGACCAAATAAAATAGCTGATAATATCAGATAATTTGACAACGGTACCATATGATTTATTCCTTATGAGTTTCGGATTTCATCGCGAGTATACTGATACGATCTTCACGTCGAACCATGATTTGTTTAACTATATTTTGTCGTTTAGAACGATTTGGCGCATCACGATGAGCCAAAGTAATGGCAGCAATAATGGCAACCAAGAGAATCACTGCAGCTATCTCAAAGGCCAATACATAATTTGTATACAGTATCATTCCAATCGCTTCGGTGTTTGAGTACACCGTCTGCATGACGGGCACGTTAGCGGCATTAAAAATGCCTGTGGTTGGCAATGCGATATACAACAACCCCACCAAAGCTGACACAATGAGCAAACCTAAAGGCACATAGCGCACCAATCTTGACTTCATTGACTCGACATCGATATTCAGCATCATCACCACAAATAAAAACAAAGTCATGACAGCGCCAACGTAGACCAACACCAAAATCAGTGCCAAAAATTCTGCGTGTACCAAAAGCCATAGTACAGAACTGCTAAAAAAAGCAAACACCAAAAATAAGACGCAACGTACAGGATTAGACTGCGTGACGATCGTCACTGCGGACAATATCGTCAATCCTGCAAATACGTAAAAAATAAATTGTTGCAATGTCATCATATGCCTTATATCCCCAACTTGTTAACGATAACGCGCATCTTCTTCTCGATCAGCAGCCAATTTGTGTTCCATCAAGTCGCCAATCGCCAATAATTTCTCTTTGGTCAAAATATTTTGACCACGCTCGCTCATGTGCACATGTTGAATCGGGGTCAACACGATCGAGTCTACAGGACATGATTCTTCACATAAGCCACAACTGATACACTTAAACGCATCAATATCGTAACGAGTCGTGCGTCGTGATCCATCTTCGCGTGGTTCAGATTCGATTGTAATGGCAAGTGCAGGGCAAACAGCTTCACATAATTTGCATGCGATACAGCGTTCTTCTCCATTGGGATAACGACGTAGGGCCAACATGCCCCGAAAGCGATGAGAGCTCGGTGTTTTTTCTTCTGGAAACTGAACGGTAATTTTTTTCTTAAAAAAGTACCGACCGGTTAACATCAAGCCGCGCAACAAATCCACCATCAAATAGCTGCGGATATAATGTTTTATGTATCGATATGCTTTATTCATTCGAAAGTCTCGCATCAAAACCAAGGTTTCACTTTAGCTATTACCATCAACGCTGTGACAATAACCCATATGATCGTCGTTGGAATCAATACTTTCCAGCCAAGACGCATCAATTGATCATACCGATAACGTGGAAAAGTTGCTCTGATCCACAAATATACAAACAAGAAGAACGAAACTTTCAGCAATAACCAGGCAACTCCTGGCACAAAAAAGAAAAGATCGTTGAGGACGGGTATACCGTCAAAAGGCGATAACCAACCCCCGCAAAACAACAAAGCCAACATGGTGGAAATCAAAATCATACTGGCATATTCGGCGAGAAATATCATGCCAAATCCAATCGCGGAATATTCCACATGAAATCCTGCCACAATCTCGGACTCACCTTCGGCCAAATCAAAAGGAGCACGGTTGGTTTCAGCCACACCGGATATCCAGAATATAAGGAACAAAGGTAACAAAGGTAGTGCCCACCAATGCCACATGCCACCACGTTGGGATAATACAATATCCGTTAAATTCATACTACCGGCTGCAAGCAAGATACCAACAAACGAAAATCCCATAGCGATTTCGTAAGAAATCGTCTGCGCAGCTGAGCGCATCGCACCCAACATGGCATACTTTGAATTCGAAGACCAGCCTGCAATTAAGATCCCATAAACTGCCAGAGAACTGAGTGCGAACAAAAATAATATACCCGCATTAATATCTGCTAATACCAAACCCTGATCAAAGGGTATCACTGCCCAACCCACCAAAGCTGGCACCAGAGCAAATAAGGGTGCCATACGAAATAAATAGCGATTCGATTGCGTAGGAACGACGATTTCTTTCGCAAGCATTTTAAGCAAATCAGCAAAAGGTTGTAGCAATCCACGAAACCCAACACGATTGGGTCCAATACGCGATTGGATATAACCAATGACTTTGCGTTCTGCATACGTCAAGTAGGCTACTGCCAGCAACAAAGGCAGGACAATAACCAAAATCTTAATCACAACCCAAAGTAGTAAGCTGATATCATGTAACATGCGAATACCTATTCTGTTTTTCTTGTCTAAGCGTATTTAAATCCCAACGCCACACTTTATTTGACAGTGATGGCACCAAACGCCTGCCCTAAATCAACTGTTTCTAACATAGCATTGGCCACCCAAACCGTATCTTTTGCAATACGGTCATCCCGAATCAAAGGCAATGTTACCTCAATGTCTCCTTGAGATACAGTCGCCATCTCACCTAAAGTCAAACGCTCGGCTGTTTCAGAGTGCACCCGTATACAAGCAGTTTCCGCAGAACCACTTATTTGTAATGCAGAGGCATGACGCACAATGGCATCATTTCGATACAAGGGCCATTCTCCAGCCCGCACCAAATCACCGCTTTGCGGGGGCAAAGCTTGTGGGTAATAGTTTTCTGTCTTTATGTCATGCATCAGTGCATGATGTTGTTTGACCTCATTCAAAACATCTTGGCTCGAGACATAGTCAAACCCATCACAGTGCATGATATTGGCCAAAACCCGTAATACTTTCCAAGCAGGCCGAGCTTCACCATAAGGAGCTACAGCACCTGCGGTTGTTTGCCAAGTGCCATCTATATTAATGTAAGTGCCTGAAGTTTCCGCATAGGGAGCAATAGGTAAGATCACATTGGCATATTCTTCAATCGCTTCGGATTGAAATGCGGACAAAACCACCACATGCTCTGCAGCCAACATCGCACGACGCGCTATAAAAGGATTGGCAAAATCAAAATCAGGTTCAGCCGCCATCAGAAGATAACCTTTCAATTTGGCACTAATGGCCGCTTGAACATCCAAGCCCGGATATTCCACGGTTTTCCCTGCAGTCGAACGATGTGGCAACATACCTGCAAGTGCTGCACCTGCTGCATTTGAACCAGTGGTCAAGCGCAACACCTGAGCGCCGCTGTATTTGGCAATCGCCCCGACCAAGGTTCTCAATAACGCAGCATCAGGATGGTTATCACACACAGCCCCTGTCACAATCACTGATCCTGGTTGTGACAATGTATGTGCAATCAATTTGCTTTTATCATTTGCCTTTAATCCAATAGTCAGCTGTTGTTCGCTGTCCAAAAGATCGGATTTCTTTTTAACCAAAGACAGCAGAATCAGAGCCAATTGTTCTGGCAACTCTGCTGGAGACACTATCATTTTTTCTGTCAGTTTAAACCGATAATCATAATCAACCACGTTCAAAGCAAACATCGATGCGCCATTCAAAAATGCTTTGCGCATACGAATACCTGCCAAAGGTACTTCACGATCTACATTACAACCCACAACAAATATCTGCTGCTGTTTTTCAAGCTCAGCATAAGCCAAGGTATTGATCGGCATTGCTGCTTGCTGGGTTTGATCGCGGAAATCAACTTGTTGCAACCGATAATCCAAATTATGTACATTTAGATCACGCATAGCTTTTTGCAATAAGTATAATTCTTCCAATGTCGAAGACGATGAAGCAAACGCAGCAAATTGTTCAGGACCATGTTGTTTGATGATTTGTTGTATGCCTTCTGCTGCAAAAGTCAGCGCGGTTTGCCAATCCACGTCTTCCCATACCCCATCCCGTTTGATGCGTGGTTTCGCGGCACGAGCATCGTGATGCAAACCAAGGTATGAGAAACGATCACGATCAGATAACCAGGTCTCATTAATGGATTCTTGTTCTTTGGGCACGACACGCATCAATCGATTGCGACGAGTGTGCAAATAAACATGTGAACCTAAGCAGTCATGAGGCGCAATCCCAGGGGTTTGTGTCATTTCCCACGCACGTGCCGTATAGCGATAAGGTTTAGAAGTAAGCGCACCTACTGGACATAAATCAATAATATTTCCAGACACCTCAGAACTCATGCTGTGTGCCACATAGGTACTGATCTGCATTTTTTCGCCACGACCAATACCACCCAACTCGGGTAGTCCGGCAATTTCTTCTCCAAAACGAACACAACGCGTACATTGTATACAGCGCGTCATTTCGGTGGCAATTAACGAGCCCAAATTATCATCATCTACAGCTCGTTTGCTTTCTTCATAGATAGAATCATCGCGACCAAACCCCATAGAGACGTCTTGTAATTCACACTCGCCGCCTTGATCGCATATCGGACAATCTAAAGGATGGTTGATGAGTAGAAATTCCATCACTGCTTCTTGAGAACGTATGGCTGCAGGTGATTTAGTGAATACTTTCATGCCATCACTGATCGGCGTAGCACAAGCCGGTACTGTTTTGCGATTCGACTCTACTTCAACCAGACACATCCGGCAATTGGCTGCCACAGACAATTTCTTATGATAGCAAAAACGGGGAATATGAATACCTGCATCATCCGCAACTTCGATGATCATTTTCCCAGTTTCTACGTCAAACGTTTTTCCATCAATTTCAATTTTAGCCATTATGAACCTTTTTTGATTTCGATCGAATCAATGCATCAAATTCGTGATAAAAGTGTTTTACAAAACTTTGTACTGGCCAAGCAGCCGCTTCCCCTAGTGCACAAATGGTTCGCCCTTCAATGCTATCTGCAACATGAACCAAACGCTCAATGTCCCCAGGCTCAGCATGCCCTTCTTTAATCCGATGCAACAAACGCACCAACCAACCTGTACCCTCGCGACAGGGTGTGCATTGACCACAAGACTCATCCATATAAAACTCAGACAAGCGATACAATGCGCTCACCATGCAAGTAGTTTCGTCCATGATGATCACGGCACCTGATCCCAAACCTGATCCAGCCTTTTGCACACTGTCATAATCCATATCCAGGGTCATCATCACATCACCAGGCAGGACTGGCATAGAAGACCCGCCTGGAATCACTGCTTTGAGACGACGCCCATCCCGCACGCCACCCGCTAATTCCAATAAAGTTTTAAAAGGTGTTCCCAAAGGAATTTCAAAATTGCCGGGTTTATTCACATGACCGCTGACACTAAAACATTTGGTGCCACCATTATTCGGTTTACCCAACTTCAAAAACCAGTCGCCACCTTTTTCGAGGATAACAGGCACAGACGCAAAGGTTTCTGTGTTGTTGATCGTGGTGGGCCGACCATATAATCCAAAATTAGCTGGAAAAGGAGGCTTAAACCGAGGTTGGCCTTTTTTGCCTTCCAAAGAATTTAATAGCGCAGTTTCTTCGCCACAAATATAAGCACCCGCACCCAAGTGATTATATAAGTCAAAATCAAAACCCGCTTTCAAAATATTTTTACCCAATAGACCCGCTGCATAAGCTTCTTCCAAAGCAGCTTCCATACGCTCAAAGGGTTCCCAGAATTCGCCACGAATATAATTGTATCCTATCGTTGCGCCCATGGTATAACCAGCGATCGCCATGCCTTCAATCAATTGGTGTGGATTGTAACGCAAAATATCGCGATCTTTACAGGTACCTGGTTCACCTTCATCGGAATTACAAACAACAAACTTTTGCCCAGGGGCATCGCGATTAATAAAGCTCCACTTTAGACCAGTGGGAAATCCAGCACCGCCACGTCCGCGCAAAGCAGATAATTTCAACTCTTCAATAATTTTTTTGGGCGATATTTGCTCTTTCAAAATGCGTTGCCAGGCCTGGTATCCCCCGACACTCTGATAAGCAGCAAGCGTCCAAGGCTCAGCGAGATGCAAAGTGCGATAACAAACTTGATTCAATTCAACCATGGTTTAACCCTCTGCTACTCGTATTCTTTTAAAATGTCATTCACAGCGGACGGCGTTAAATGCTCATGATAATTTTTATCAATTTGCATCATAGGCGCATT
The DNA here is from genome assembly GCA_964625775.1 of uncultured Legionella sp. GTDB lineage: Bacteria > Pseudomonadota > Gammaproteobacteria > Legionellales > Legionellaceae. The sequence goes on from CAZVEH010000010.1 coordinate 36,596, forward strand.
CACACAAGCACCCAAACATTCAACTGTTCTCAAGGTAAAGCGATCATCAGCGGTCGTCTCACCCACTTTGATCTTCAACGTCTTCTCCAAGTGCTTCACTATTTTTGCTGAGTCACGCAGTTGACAAGAAATATTTGTACACACACCGATCAAATGACGACCAATAGGTGCACGTTCATACATCGTATAAAAATTAGCAACTTCAAATACAGCAATTGGCGCCATCTCTAAATAATCGGCTAGTGCGATCATCGCTTCATCCGTCAAATGGCCCTGCTCTTCTTGAATTACCATCAATGCACTCATGACTGCAGACTGTTTTTGATCAGCAGGATATTTAGCAACCCAATGCTCGATCTGTTTCAAACCTTCCGAACTCACATAAGAACACAGTGTATGTGTAGCACTATCGGACATATTTTTTCCAACCTTTCAATACAGAACTTAAACACAGCGTGCTATTCGACTCAGCCACACTCACGTTATCTATCAATTTCCCCGAACACAATATCTTGACTGGCTAAAATAGCCACACCATCGGCTAACATATGTCCCTTGACCATCTCATCAAAAGCAGACAAATGCGGAAATCCTGGCGCACGAATTTTCACGCGGTACGGTTTGTTTGCGCCATCGGACACCAGATAAATACCAAATTCTCCTTTGGGGGCTTCCACCGCACTGTACACTTCTCCTCGCGGCAAGCAAAAACCTTCGGTAAATAATTTAAAATGGTGAATCAGAGATTCCATGTTTTCTTTCATTTCTAATCGGGTAGGTGGTGTGATTTTATGATCGTCTATTTTAATCGGGCCTGGATGCGCTTTCAACCAATTCACACATTGTCGGATAATGCGATTGGATTGACGCATTTCTTCTACGCGGACCAAATACCGATCATAACAATCGCCAGTTTTACCCACTGGAATATCAAACTCAACTTGATCATATGCCGCATAGGGTTGTTTTTTTCGCAAATCCCAAGCAACATTTGAAGCGCGTAACATCGGACCACTGAATCCCCATTGCAAAGCTTGTTCCGGAGACACAACGCCAATATCCACCGTACGTTGTTTCCAAATACGATTATCCGTTAATAACGTTTCATACTCATCCACACACTTCGGAAAGCGCTCTGTAAATGACCAAATGAAATCCAACAAACTTCCTTGGCGATTGGCATTCATTTTATCTACTTCACGTTCCGAATGCCATTTCGATGGCTCATACTGCGGCATGCGATCAGGTAAGTCACGTGCAACACCACCTGGACGATAATACGTGGCATGCATCCTTGCGCCAGACACAGCTTCGTAGCAATCAAACAAATCTTCCCGTTCACGAAAACAATACAAGAAAACGGTCATAGCACCAATATCTAAGGCAGTAGCACCCAACCACAGCAGATGGTTTAAAATGCGGGTTATTTCATCAAACATGGTCCGAATATATTGTGCACGAATCGGAGCTTCAACACCCAAGCTTTTTTCAATAGCACGCACATAAGCATGCTCATTACACATCATAGATACATAGTCCAAGCGATCCATGTAACCAATGCTGTGTAAATATGGTTTGGTTTCCACAAGTTTCTCTGTGGCTCGATGCAATAATCCGATATGGGGATCAGCTCGAACAATGGTTTCGCCCTCTAATTCCAAAACGAGTCTTAAAACTCCGTGTGCAGCTGGATGTTGCGGACCAAAGTTGAGCGTATAATTTTGTAATTCAATCATAATAAGTGACTCATTTGGCTGATATGGGTTGTTCAAGATACCGATTATCCTCGCGAATCACTTTAGGGACGGTGACTCGGGGTTCGATGCTCACGGGTTCATAAATCACTTTGGCTAATGTAGCATCATAGCGCATTTCCACATGTCCGCTGACCGGAAAATCTTTGCGAAATGGATGTCCAATAAATCCATAATCCGTCAAAATTCTTCTTAAATCAGGATGATCGGAAAATAAAACGCCGTATAAATCATAAGCTTCTCGCTCAAACCAAAGTGCGGATTTCCAAATATCATGTACAGAAGGAATGTTCAAATCATCTTCGTCAACAAAGACTTTCACACGTAAACGTTGATTATGAACCGTAGAAAGCACATGATAAACAACCGCAAATCGCGGCTTGTTCCAGTGACCTTCTCTAGATTCGCCCACATCAACAGCACGTGAAAATCCCTCAGTTGTCGCAGCATCTGTTTCCCAGTCGTATACGCCATACAAAAGATAGTCAACCGCGCACAAATCGATGAGTTGATTGAAAGAGAAAACAGGTTGATCTCTCAGGGCCAGTAACATGGAACGTAGATGGTTTACGTGACATTCAACGGTCACCTCATTCTGTGCAATCACCACCGAGGTCAGTCTATCTTGAAACTCTGACCGCAATAATTCAGATAATGTCTGTTGTCTTGTCATGCCAAACCCTAGATTTTTTATAATTCAATGATGTTTTTTCGTCTGATTTTATTTTGCAACTGAATAAGACCATACAATAACGCCTCAGCAGTCGGAGGACAGCCTGGCACATATACATCGACAGGAACAATTCGATCACAACCGCGTACAACCGAATATGAATAGTGGTAATAACCTCCGCCATTCGCACACGATCCCATCGAAATCACCCAGCGAGGTTCCGCCATTTGATCATATACTTTGCGTAATGCAGGTGCCATTTTATTGCATAGCGTCCCTGCCACAATCATCACATCAGACTGTCGAGGACTGGGACGGAAAATAATTCCAAAGCGATCAAGATCATAACGTGACGCACCTGCATGCATCATTTCAACAGCACAGCAGGCTAAACCAAAGGTCACGGGCCACATAGAACCACTCTGCGCCCATCCCAATAATTTTTCTACGGAAGTGGTCACAAACCCTTTTTGCTGGAACTCGGATGGTTGCGTTATTCCCATTCTAAAGCACCTCGCTTCCACTCATATATAAATCCAATCACCAGTAATCCTAAAAAAATCATCATGGCACTAAACCCATACCAACCCAACCGACGCAATACCAATGCCCAGGGAAAGAAAAAGGCAGTTTCTAAATCAAAAATAATGAACAAAATCGCAACCAAATAAAACCGCACATCGAATGGAATATGTGCAGACTCAAATGCTGGAAATCCGCATTCATAAGGGGCGTTTTTTTCTGGATTAGGTTTGCTGGAAGAAATCAAAGCGCCAGCGCCCAACATCCCCGCACCCAGGGCAACGCCAATCAGAACGAACACAAGAATGGGCAAGTAGAGTGACAACATCAAATCACCTTATTATTAAATAAAACATGGTACCGAAGGCCGGACTCGAACCGGCACAGCTTGCGCCACCGCCCCCTCAAGACGGCGTGTCTACCAATTCCACCACTTCGGCATACTCTCAGGGCTTACGCAATCTCGATCTATTCGTAAATGAAGCCCTGTACTTCTCTTCTCCCTCAAGAGAGAAGGTGCACAAAGTGCGAACAAAGGCTTCTCAGTGACTTAAAGAACCCGCATCCGTCGCTTCGCACGCCTTCTCCACAAGAGGCAGAAGGCAAAAAAAGTGTCACTGTCCATCATCAGGCTTGAAATCAAAGGCACGTAACACAATATTACTTTTCTTCATTCCTTCGCCACATTCTGCCATGAGCAAAAAGATATTTTTAATTATTTGGCGTCAGGAATTGGAATCGAATGTGATGGTACTGTAGATTCCGTTGTCGGCAATGTCAACGACGCTTGATACTGTTTTGCGACCATGGCGGATAACAATACGCTGGTTGTAAAAAAAGCAAGCACCAGACCACCCGTTAACTTAAACAAAAAACTTCCAGTGCCTTGGCTACCAAAGACCGTGTTCGATGCGCCGGAACCAAAAGCTGCGCCAATATCCGCGCCCTTACCATGCTGCAAAAGAACCAAACCAATAATGGTCATTGCAATCAGGATATGGATGATTAACAATAATTGATACATTTTACGATTTCCCCAAACTGTTGCGCCTGTAACGACGCGCCACCAATCAAACCACCATCTACATCCGACATTGCAAACAACGCCTTTGCATTCATTGCAGTCACACTTCCCCCATAAAGAATGGGTAAAACCGCTGCAGCGTGATGATCGAATTGCGATAAGAATTGCCGAATAAACGCATGAGCGCGTTGAGCTTGCTCTGGCGTTGCTGTTTTTCCAGTGCCTATGGCCCAAATAGGCTCATACGCAATCACACAATTTTTCAAAACACCTGCTGTACTTTGACCAAAAACAGTCGCAAGTTGTTGAGATAATTTTTGCTCTGTTAAACCGCTGTAGTGCTCTTCTTCGGTCTCGCCTACGCACAAAACCGGTATCATACCATGTTCTTTCACATGGTGGAATTTTTCTGCAACAAATTTTTCATCTTCGTGAAATAGCTGCCGGCGCTCTGAATGCCCTACCAAAACATACTGGCAATGGTAGTCGGACAGCATTGGGCCGCTGACTTCTCCAGTATAAGGACCAGAGTCTTTTGGATAGACATTTTGCGCTCCAAATCCTATAGATTTACCCGCCAAAAGCGCACTGACTTTGGGTAAGTAAATAGTAGGCGCTAAAACAATTGTTTTGGCAACGCCATCGGCTGGACAATGGGTCAATACATCATGAATCAAAGCGATGATTTGCGTTAAACGCCCATTCATTTTCCAATTTCCAATCACAAGTTTTTGTCTCATAGGTTCACTCAAAACAATTGTTGCTCAATTTTAGAAATTTCTTCACCCAATGCTTCGGCATACGCTTGAACTTGATTGCTATTTTGACCTTCTACCATCACCCTCAGCAAGGGCTCAGTTCCAGAAGGCCTCAGTACCACTCGTCCTTCATGCTTGAGCATAGCATCCAAAGCTTCAACTGCAGATTGCACGCGCGCATCTTTGGCCAATTGCGTAGCATGTTTTGTTTTTAAATTCACCAATGATTGTGGTAACAATTCAATCCCCTGGGTCAACTCTGCCAAACTCTTATTCTGTTTGATCATAATGGCCAATACCTGTAGTGCAGCCACAATACCATCTCCCGTCGTGGTTTTATCCAAGCACACCACATGACCAGAAGGCTCACCACCAATTTTCCAATCCTTTTCTCTTAGGGTTTCTAAGACATAGCGATCACCAACACGTGAACGAATAAAATCAACACCTAAAGCCTGAATTGCTTTTTCAAGCCCAAAATTACTCATGAGCGTACCCACTACACCGCCATGTAAGATGCCTCGTTGTTGGCGATCTTTGGCAATAACATATAAAACTTGATCACCATTCACAATACGGCCTTGCGCGTCCACCAAAACAAGCCGATCGCCATCACCGTCTAAACTGATGCCAATATCCGCTTGGGTTTGCAAAACCGTTTGACGCATTGCTTCCGGATCGGTCGAGCCACAAGCACGATTGATATTAAAACCATCTGGTTTATCTCCCATGCCAATCACATCTGCACCCAATTCAGTGAATACATTTGGCGCAATGTGATAGGTAGCGCCGTTTGCGCAATCCACAACAATTTTCAAACCTGATAAACGGGTTAAAGAAGGAATGGTAGATTTACAAAACTCGATATACCGCCCCGCCGCATCATCAATACGGGTTGCTTTGCCTAAAAAAGCAGATTTGACCGTTTTGAAGGGCTGCGCCATTTGTTGTTCAATTGCCAACTCCAAACTATCGGGTAATTTTGAACCATCTGCAGAAAAAAACTTAATGCCATTGTCTTCGAATAGATTATGCGAAGCAGAAATCACAATCCCTGCATTTGCTCTTAACGTTTGTGTCAAATAAGCAATCCCTGGTGTGGGCATTGGTCCCAACAAACACACATCCACACCTGCCGCAGACAAACCAGCTTCTAGAGCTGATTCCAACATATAGCCCGAAACACGGGTGTCTTTTCCAATTAAGATTTTTTTGCGAGCGCCATTGCCCAGCACGCAGCCAACTGCCCAACCCAATTTCAAAATCAATTCGGGATTCATATGGGTTGATCCCACTTCTCCACGGATACCATCAGTACCAAAATACGTGCGTTGCGCCATTTATCTACCCCTACGTGTTCGCCTCAAACCAGCCTTTTTCTCAAGGGTTTACGGTTGTTTTGTGCATTTCTTGAATAATTTTAAACGCTTGTTTCGTTTCCAAAACATCATGTGTTCGCATGATGGATACTCCGACCAACATGGCGTAAGTCGCTAGAGCCAATCCACCTGCCAATCGCCCTGAAGGCGGCTGATCTAGGAGAGTGCCAATGGTTGATTTGCGCGAAACACCTAGCATTATAGGTAATCCATGGTGTTGAAATTGAGCTAAACGATTAACCACTGTTAAATTATGCTGCACCGTTTTGCCAAAGCCAAACCCAGGATCAAGGATCAAGCGCGATCGTGAAACGCCTGCATCCACACACCGTTGAATGTGCTGCGCAAAAAAATCATCGACCTCTTCCACCACATCTTGATAGTGAGGAGCATCTTGCATGGTTTGCGGATTGCTTTGCATATGCATCAAACAAACAGGAATATCTGATGAAGCCACAGCCTCTAATGCACCCTCAGCACGTAACGCCCCAATATCATTGATACAGGCTGCGCCCAGTTTTATCGCTTCAATCATGACTTGCGGTTTGCATGTATCCACTGACAGTGCAATAGGATCAGCTGCTAGGAGTCGCTCTAAAATAGGCATAACGCGATCCAGCTCTTCTTGAACTGAAATGGGCTTTGCGCCAGGCCTGGAAGACTCGCCACCGAGATCGAGAATATCAGCACCAGCAGCAATCATGGTCTGAGCATGATCATAGGCCACATCAATATTCGAATAGCGGCCCCCGTCATAAAAAGAATCAGGTGTCACATTCAAAACACCCATGACCAAAGGCATGTCTTCGGGTGTTTTCGTTGTCCGTGTCAAACCAGTAGCGCACCAAGCTTTAAAGTCTGCTTTATTCACTAAGGTAATTCACTCGCGGGGTGATCTTTTACGGATTTTTTTCGCGATGCCCCTGGTGTTTGTTTTTCAGCAGGCGGCGTTGGATCAGGATTCATAGGACCAGAACTGTCCCAGCCTTCAGGTGGTGGTGGTTCATTTCCAGATAAAATCACTTTGATTTGTGCGGCATCAATGGTTTCGTATTTGATCAACGCATCCGCCATGATATGTAAAATACCGACATTTTCTTTGAGGATGGATTCTGCATGTTGGAAATTACGGTCAATAATTTTGCGCACCTCTTCATCAATTTTCTGCGCAGTTTGATCCGATATTTCTTTATTTTGGTTCACTGTCCGACCCAAAAACACTTCCCCTTCTTCCTGACCAAAGGTAAGAGGACCCATGGTAGACAAACCCCAGTGCGTCACCATTTTGCGCGCAATCTCAGTGGCTCGGGTAATATCATTCGAGGCGCCCGTGGTCACACTGTCTGCACCAAAAATCAATTCTTCTGCAACACGCCCACCAAATAGGCTGGCCAATTGACTTTCTAATCGTCTTTTGGTGTAGCTGTATCGATCTTGTTCCGGTAAAAACATCGTTACACCCAAGGCACGGCCTCGCGGAATAATCGATACTTTGTACACAGGATCATGTTCGGGTACCAAAAGTCCCACAATAGCATGGCCTGCCTCATGATAAGCGGTTAATTTCTTCTCATCTTCACTCATGACCATAGAGCGGCGTTCAGCACCCATCATAATTTTGTCTTTGGCTTTGTCCAGCTCGGTCATCGCGACTTTGCGTTTATTGGATCGCGCAGCAAATAACGCGGCCTCATTCACTAGGTTGGCCAAATCTGCCCCAGAAAATCCAGGTGTGCCACGCGCAATAGCCATGACATCGATGCCTGGCTCCATGGGCACCTTGCTCAAATGAACCTTTAAAATTTGTTCGCGCCCACGAATATCAGGCAAAGGCACCACCACTTGACGATCAAAACGTCCTGGTCGCAATAACGCAGGATCCAACACATCGGGTCGATTGGTTGCAGCGATCACAATCACCCCTTCATTGCCTTCAAAACCGTCCATTTCCACCAACAATTGATTCAAAGTTTGTTCGCGCTCATCATGCCCCCCCCCCAAACCTGCACCTCGATGACGGCCAACCGCATCAATTTCGTCGATAAATATGATACAAGGTGCTTGTTTTTTTGCTTGCTCAAACATGTCACGAACACGTGAAGCACCTACACCAACAAACATCTCAACAAAATCAGAACCGGAAATGGTGAAAAAGGGTACTTTTGCTTCGCCTGCCACAGCGCGAGCAAGTAAAGTTTTACCTGTTCCTGGCGAGCCAACCAATAAAACACCTCGAGGAATACGTCCTCCTAAATTTTGAAATTTGGTCGGATCACGCAAAAAGTCTACCAATTCTTTGACTTCATCTTTGGCTTCGTCTACACCAGCCACATCAGCAAACGTAACTTTCACTTGATCTTCACCGAGCAGTCGAGCTCTGGAGCGACCAAATGACATGGCACCACGCCCGCCTCCTCCTTGCATCTGGCGCATAAAAAACACCCAAACACCAATCAGCAACAACATGGGGAACCAATTCACAAATAAATGTAATAAAAAGCTTTCTTGCTGTTTTTCCTGGCCATTGATCGTCACATTAGACTTCAACAATTGCCCCAGCAACGCTGGATCTTGCATAGGCATATACGTGACAAAACGTCGATTATTTTTTGTCATACCCGTAATGACTTTATTATCCTCGATGGTGACCGACTGAATGAGTCCCTGCGAGACCTCGGTCAGAAACTGGCTATACGGCAGGCGATCAGCCGCAACATGACTTGGTCCAAAATTGCTGAATACCGACACCAAAACAACAGCGATAATCAACCATAAAAACAAATTTTTCACCATATCGTTCAAAATAAAACCCCATTCAAGTTTATGTTAGGAAGAGTCATCACTATGTAAGTTACTACAAAATATATCCCTTCGCCAGTAAATAGGTTTCTCTAGAGCGCGAACGAGACGCTTTTGGTTTACGAATAAGGACATGTTTGAAGCAAGGCCTCACTTCTTTCACCAAAACATCAAAGCCAACCCCATGAAACAATTTCATGACCAAAGTACCGCCAGGCTTTAGCATGTGATAAGCAAAATCCAATGCGAGTTCCGCTAAATACATGGCACGCGGAAGATCAATTTCTGGGTTGCCGCTCATATTCGGGGCCATATCAGATAGCACAACATCCACAGATCGCTCCGGTAACATATTGCGTAAGGTTTGTAACACCGTATCTTCGGTGAAATCGCCTAAAATCACATCTACGCCCGGCAATGCATCCATGGGCAATCGATCCAACGCAATGATACGGCTTTCTTGACTACCTACACGACACCCTATTTTTTCAGCCACATACTGAGTCCATCCTCCAGGCGCTGCGCCCAAATCCACCACAGTCATGCCCGGTTGAAACAAATGCTCTTTGTCATCAATTTCTTTGAGTTTATACACCGCTCGGCTGCGATAGCCGGCAGCCTGGGCCTGCTTCACATAAACATCATCAAAATGTTCTTGTAACCAGCGTTTGCTGCTTTTTGATCGTTGCATAGCCTACTTTCATCACTAAAACCAGTATCATACCGAAATAATCTATCTATTCACAGCAAAACGTGCAATAATTTATCATTAATTTTTCTCAGAATGTTTTAGGAAATGTGGATGGACAGTACGCTCAAGAAAACCCTGAAAGCCAAAGCGCATCATTTGAATCCCGTTATTTTAATGGGCAATAAAGGCTTAACTGACGCTGTGATCGCAGAAACCGATCTGGCATTAACCTCACATGAATTGATCAAAGTCAAATTGGTCAGCGCAGACAAAGCCGAACGATTAGATAGGGTTCAACATTTATGTGAAACCACACACGCCACATTGGTCCAACTGATTGGACACATTGCGGTAATCTATCGGAAAAATCCTGAAAAATAAGACGAGTTACGCAAAATGCCTGCTGTTTTTATTTCTACTGAAGAGAATCGATCTGCCTTTAAAAAAGCCATTATCGATTATTTGAATGGCACGAATAATATCAATGTCACCAAAAATAATATTCGATCGGCATGTACCTATCTGGCAGTCAGCATTGACGCAAAAACCTTTTGTCGCAACATTCCTTTGTCAAAAAATACCACGGACACGGAATTAGATCCGCAAATCATCGAAATATTAGAACATCTCCACCTACCCATCGATAAAAGTAAATACACAGAGATCAGCTCCTTATATGATTTACTAAGACCACAAAAAGACATGGAATATTTATGTGACGAACTGATTGATGGCTCTCGCCCAATTCTCCCGTGGATAACGTATCTCTACCGTCCAATGGTGTTGACACTGGGCGTACTTGTTTATTGTTATGCACATCCACAATTTTTTTGGTCTACGATTGATTGGATCATCGATATCGTGCCGATCTTATATCAGTGGCTGAATCATTTCGTCATCCAACTACACAATTTGCCGTTGTTTGGTATGGCTGGTCAAGTCATTCTCATGCTCTATTATCTGAGCAAAACATTTGAACATGGCTTAGATCCTTCGGTAGATAAAGTTCGAGCATTGAGCTTCAGAGCCTCTGCTATCGGCCTCAACTTTCTCGCTCATTTGATCTCCTATGCATTTTCTGGTGCTTTACCGATGTTGCCTGCAGCTATTTTTATCTCCAGTTCGTTTCTGGATGTGGTAGAAAGTTTTTATACGTTTTGGATGCAAAAACCCCTAAAACTTAAACAGGTATATGATAGCGCGCATGAAAAAGCTTTTGATTATCGCCGCAGCCAGACCGTGGAACGGAATCGACAGATATTCTTGATTCGCATTCTTTATGCACTCAGCATTACGTCCTTGGTGGTTGTGTGGTCATCCTTACCACCCAGTGTGATTCTGACCATGACCTACATGCTCTCGATGTGGTTGGCCTTTTTAATCAAAGATTACTGTATCACTTTGATTAATCATACGTCCGCCAGTGCGCAACAACTGTCTATTCTAGGTATTTATAATGCTCCGGAATTTACAATAGAAAGACTGACTGAAAAAGCCATGGCCAAATTTACAAAATACGCCAATCTACAATTGGCTACGATGGGAACTGATCCAAACAAATATGGTCAGTGCCACCAGGAAATGGCACGACTCTTAACAGAAAGCCCTTTTGTATTCAGGGACATCAAATACAAATTTGATCTTTTCCTTCAACACTACGACCGTATATCCCCCACAAAACAACCAAATCCTTATGGAACACCTCTGCGATCTCTACCTCTTCGGGATGCAGCCAATCGATGCATAGACCTAGAAGATTCTGACTCAATGACAGCCAGTAGTGTTAGATAATCAGATAGTCAGGCTAAACACCCAAAACATCTTTGACAAAAGGGATGGTTAATTTACGCTGCGCCACCAAAGACGCAAGATCCAATTGATCTAAAATCGCATGTAAATCATGCATGTTGCGCGCACAACGATTAACAATATATTGGCCTACCGCTGTGGGTAATTCAAGCCCACGCTTTTTAGCATGTCTTTGTAAGGTGCTGATTTTATCTTCGTCAGCCAATTCATGCACTTGCATCACCAATGTACAAGCCAATCGCGAACGTAAATCTGGCAATTGAATGGCCGTTGCCACAGGAGAAAGTTGACTGGCGAGCATACATACATTTTGCCGGTCATAAATACGATTATACAAATGAAACAGCGCTTCTTCCCAGACACTCTGACCGGCAATACACTCCAAATCATCAATGGCAACCACGGCATGCTCTTCCATGCCTTCTAACACAGCAGGTCCCCACTGATGTAATACGTTCAAAGGAACATATGCTACTGAATAAGATGACAAGCTCATCGCTTGGCAGTACGCTTGGAGTAAATGTGACTTTCCAGACCCTGCAACACCCCAAAGATAAAAAAAACGGTCTGAAGTCTCAGGAAAAACCGGCATCAACTGTTGCTGCAATAATTCATTCCCAACCCAACAAAAATCGGCAAAACTTGCTTCATCGTTGAGCTGTACTGCCAAAGCCAATTGCTGTTTTATCGGAGACAAGTCGTTTGATGACATGCCTTTCTCCCCCAAGTCCAAACATAATCCATAAAACTTGCTGTGGTGGTCACTGCGGTCAATAATAGACACAGAGAGAGTAAGCTAGGAATAGGTAACACAAACGCCTGAGCACATAAATTCATCATCACCAAAGTCAATTGCATCACCGTATTCACTTTGCTGATATAGGTAGGTTTTAAATCGGGCCTATTGGGCATCCACACATACCAAGCGATCACACCCAAAGAAATGGTTAAGTCTCGCGCAAACACCAAGATCACCAGCCACCAGGGCAAAATACCCAGGATAGCAAGACTGATAAAACTCGCAGCAATCAATAATTTATCTGCCATTGGATCCAACAATTTACCAAAATTGCTTTGCCAAGCAAACCCACGTGCCAGCCAGCCATCTAACGCATCGGTGACACCTGCGATCACAAAAATATAAAAAGCGCACACAAATTGATGATGAAACAAACAAACCAAAAATGGCAAAACGAGTAATAATCGTATGACGGTCAAAGCATTAGGTATTTGTTTTAACATAATTCGGTCAATCTTAAGGTAGTTAGATTTTAAATGATTCTATAAAATCGAATACGCAAGTATACTGATGAGTTGACAACCTTTCAACAAACAACTTTTGTGACATAGGATAAATAGACCACTCTTTGCCCAAATATCAGTGGTAGTAGGTGCCATCTATCTCTTAAAAAATTGAATTTTCCGTTGTTTGACTTGCATTAGAATTGCCGCTAAAATCCTTTGGGCTATAGAAGAAGTAACAGTCGACCGCATGTTGTATTTTAAATGCTGACCCCAATACTCGCATTATATATTATACCTAGCGCTATTTAAGCAAGCAGCTCATGATATATATTTGAAGAAGCATTTGTATGTTTCCGTGTGCTATTGCGTTATTCCCAATCAACAAACTGAAGCTACCTACAAATTGAAGGCGCACATTTAGAGTGATTTAACAGAATGATGACGGTATCAAACACTGAAGATAGCCCTATGGATTATTCTTCGCATCTTCATAAACTAGTATTACATACTTTACCTCTTATTATCGGTGGCTCGATAGCTGTTGGAGCAAGTTTTGGGAATGCAGTTATTATTACAGGTATAAGTAGTGAAGCTGTTGCTGCCAATGCTTATATTAGCAGCATCAAAAATGTATTAATTTATCCTCCGCGATCAATTTTTTTTGCTTTGCAGCCACTCTTAGGCAAAGCCTTTCAAGAAAAAAACCACGCATCTATTGGTAAATATTGGCAACATAGTATGTTATTGGGGTTGGAGCTCAGTATTCTTTTAAGTATTCCATTACTAAACATGAGTTTTATTTTAAAAAAAGCTCATCAAAATGAACAACTGGCTGATATAACCGGTCATTATTTATACTTTTATGCCGCGGCTGTCCCTGCAAATATTGGTATTGAAATCACCAATGAATTATTTATTACAACAAATAATGAATATTTGTTGATTCCATCTAGCTTGTTAAGAACTGGCCTAGAGCTTGGGTTAAACTTGTTTTTTATTAAGTATTTAAAAATGGGCATACTGGGTTGGGAAGTATCGACACTTTTACAACCATTACTCAGTTGTATGACTTTATTGCTTTACATTGCGCACTCAAAGAAATTTGAAGAATTGCAACTGTTTGCCATAAAAAATAATGACGCTACTTATCGTCAAATCCTGTCTGCTATTTACCAAAAGCAAAAAGAAATTTTACAGTTAGGAGCGCCCATTTGCTTGCAAGCATTCGTAGCGTTCGGTGCATATTTTATTGATATACTTATGCTAGGAAAGATGGATGAAAAAGGTATGGTTGCGTTTAACGCTTGCAACCAATGGTCATCTTGGACAATAAATATTTTATCCGCTTTATCAACATCTGCTTGTGTTCTAATTTCACAACACAATGGCAGCAATAAGGTGCTGGATGCCAAAAAAATGGGTGAAACAGCCATTATCTTAGGCGCTGTATTATCTCTCACCTATTTAATGATTAGTTCACTTGCTTATAAACCCATGACCGCAGTTCTATTACATTCAGATGATAATAAAGAACCCATTCTTTCATCTGCTAAAAATCTAATGCCCATAGTCGGTGTTTGTACGCTTGGTTTTGGATTAAAATTTATTACTGCTGGCGCTATGCGCGGCTATCAAAAAACAAAAACGCCTATGCTTGCGGACGTATCTGGTACCATTTTAGGTTTAGGTTTAAGCGCTGTTTTAGGTTTTATAGGAAAAAAAGGCGCTATTGGTATTGCCACCGGAGAAGCATTGGGTTTGATGATAGCCTCGATGCTACTTTTAGGTTATTTTTCAAAAAAAACTGGTATGAGTCATCAATATTGCTCCATGTTTAATCGAGTGCACCATGTTTTTGAAAGATTACCGGCAAAAGACAAAGATGTCGTTCCGCTACATGATGATTCTCTAGATATTAGCACCGCTGGATATTCTCCCATGCACATTGATGAAGAACTCGCAGAAACTAATCATAGTGGGAACTTGAGACTTTAAGCCTCTCTCACTTCAGAGTGAATATATTCAACACATCAACCTGCAGTCTCTAAGTAGGGCCCAAGATAAAATCGGAGCTTTGCTTTTGCAAACCCTCTGATTTTATCTAAAGCTCTCTAAGAGTTTCTCATTTTTTTGCGAGAACACCACTATTCAAAGTAGAATAAAAAGACTCAAATTCTTCTTCAATCACATCTAATTTTGCAGCCACCTGCGCAAACTCGGTTCGATCAACCGCGGGCTTTGGACCCAGCGGTGTGTATTGATGATCTAACAATGACAAAGAAACCAAAGCATTCTCTTCTTCTGCGCTAATGCCAAGTATTTGCGCAGCTATTTGACTCCATGCTCTATCACGCTCAGAAAACGGCCGATCAAAAGCCATTATTTGAATAGCGACAAATAAAGCAGAACGTTTCAATATCTGTTGACGCTCTAAATCAGGAATTAAACTAGCCAAGCGCTCAGCAACGCTTTCAACTTCTGTGATTGAACTTTTCTTTTTGTCATTTAAATAATAGTGATTGCTGCCAACAATGGTCTCACGAATATTGATAGTATCCTTAGAACCATCAAGAGGAGCATTATTATAATAACGGATAGAATTAAGCGTAAAATCATGCTGTGTTTTTGATAAACCATCATAAGCCGAGCAAGCTAAAATAAGCTGAGAAAAAAGCTGCGACTCTCTAATTAATTCTGCTCCGGTGTTGATTGAATCTTTAATATTGTGTTGGAATTTAGCGAAACGCTTGAGTGCCCCAATTTTAGCCGCAACATCAGGGGAGTAGTTTTTAACAGGATGAAACAATGTATGAGTATTTCGAATACACACATCGGTTACTCTGGGTGCTGTTTTTTGCTGTTGGACAGTCAATTTTGATGATGAGTCTAACCCTGCTAAACCTGGAAATTTTTGAGTTGTTGTAAAAAAACGAGGCGTTTCTCTTATCAATCGAAAAGCCATTTCTGTGTTTATTCTAAAAGATCTGGGCATCATATTTATTCTTCTCATATATTAAGTTTTTCAAGGGATGTAACATACTATTTTTTGACGTTTGAGTCATCCTATTTAAGACAGGTAGCTCCAGAGATGCCCACATCGAGGGGAACGCAGGCCTCACGAAGAGGACTTATCAAAGGAGGTTATTCCTTACCAGAGTATATTTTACGACAAAACTCTATAATCGTCTCATAAGAACTTTTCTCACTTAAAAGCATTAAATGATTAGAAGCATCTACATCTATTATTTGCATATTTGGCAAGTTATCCTGCCATAAGTTCCAATAATTTATATGATCCACTTCAACCTCATCGCCTGGAATAGCGTAACAACTTGCTAAATTTCCAAAAAAAAGGCCACTTTTATTTCGAAAATAATAACAGTCTACACTTTTTGGTTTTGGCAGAGTACCCAATTTATAAGAACCATACTCATACGCTTTTTGAATCAAGCCCCATTTGTTTATCTTTTCATGGAGTTTTTTATCAGGCATATCTATGCCGCGATCTTTCACCAAAATACCTAGATACCTAGTAATATCCTCCGCTGACATGCTCCAATCAACTTCTTTACAATCAATCAGAAATTTCTTTATATTTGCAGTGTCAACAAATACCTGGGTAGCTAGAATGAAATTAGCTGATTGTAACAGTCTACACTTAAAAGAAATATCCTTAGTACTCCCCAGCACATTTGGAGCCAATGTGTCTAACATAGTGATGGTAAGAACTGTATCCCCTAGCTCCTGAAGCTGCCTAGTCATCTCATAAGCAATCAAACCTCCTAAGGAATACCCACCTAAATCATATGGTCCAATAGGTTGTATCGATTTAATTATGTGAACGTAATATGCTGCAGCGGCTTGAATGCCATAAAGAGGTGCTCTATCAGTTCTCCACCCTCTGGCTTCTATACCATAAAAGGGTCGCGGAGTATGTTTTGCTATCATAAAATAAGGTTGAACACCGCCCACCGAATGTACCCAAAACACGGGTCTTTGATTGTTTTTTTTATTCAGTAGAATCAATTCAGGAAATTGCGCTTCATCAATTTTTGGGCACTCAACAAGAGGGTCTGAATCAGATCCGACATTGCCATTATTAAACAATGCTTCAATGATTTCGTAGCGTAAATGCTCTATATTTTTTGGATCCAAAATCAAACTCCTAATTCATTCTAATTATTTACGATAGTTGCCAATCAAATCTTTCAAGTACGGCAGCGAATCCATAACCACATCGTAATCAACACCGAAATCCAACAAACAAGCCACCTCATTAACGCCTGCAGTAATCACTTTTTCAATCATTTCTTTAGCGTCATCAACAGTGCCAAATAACCCGCCGGTTTTGAAGTATCTTTGATACGCATAATCCAGCATTTTATTTTTTTCAGTCTCCGTAAAAGGTGCTTGATTTGGGATATCTTTGGTCTGTGCTTGAAGAGAACTATTAATATAGTTTTTAAAGGGTTGTTCAACATGCTGCTGCACAGTCTCATAACTTTTATAAATGAACGTATGTAACATTAATGTAACCACACCTTCGTCATAACCCGCTTCTTTCCTTGCTTGCCGGTATAAAGCGATTTTCTTTGCTAATGCAGCCAAGTCAATGCCATATAACATGGTAAAAATATTATAGCCTTGTTTCCCAGCGTAGCTAAAAGCTTCATCGCTTTGTGAAATCAACAACCAAACTTTAATTTCTTTTTGAACAGGCTTTGGAAAGACTTTTGTTGAAACTTTTTCCCCATCGGGACCTTCAAACTCAACTGCCTCACCTCGCCAAAGTTTTTGGACAATAGAAATGCGATCACCACAAATTTTTCTACGCGCTTCATAATTACCCGGAGCTAAAATAAAATCGGCTTTATTCCAACCAGACCCAAAACCCAAGTCTACTCGTCCTCCGGATAAAACATCATTCATTGCCCACCACTCTACAACCTCAGCCGGGTGATGCAAGGGCAACGTAATACCCGCTGTACGAAAGCGAATACGCTTAGTCTGGGGAATTAAGTAGGCAGCAACTAACGCTGAATTTGCGTAAATAGATCCGAATTCATAAAAATGCCTTTCTGGAATATAAATAGCCTCAAATCCCTCTTGATCACCAAAAATTGTTATATCTCGCATAAAAGCATATTTGGTTGCATCCGAAATATCGTTTCGAACATCTGAAAAAAATAAAAAACTAAAAGAAAGATCCTGAGTTGTCACCGGTTCACAACTTAGTTGTGAAGTTGGTGCTATTCCTAGTAATTGCTCAATACTTTCCATAAATCAATCTCCTCAGACTTGTTTTTCAATATGTTTGGAAAAACTACAAACTGTAGGAAAGTCAACCAACCACTGGGGGCTAATTTCTTTTTTCAACGCTTTTTCAAGCGATGTAACAAAATTCATTGCTGAAATAGAGTCTAATCCATAGCTTTGAAAAGTCTGGTTTTTATCAGCAGTGTCTAATTTAAGGGTTTGAATTAAACTTTCTGCGATCAGATCTTCTAAATTTTTACTATATTTGGCACTTTCCCCGGAGGGTTTTGCATAGTTTTTTGCAGAATTACTTTCATTAAAGCATTTGCCAAATAATAATTTATGAAGCCTACTTACCACTTCAGAATCAAGAAATTGCATATCGTCTTTTGACAGCGTGTTTTTAATAGTTTGCAACATCACATCACTATTACTCTGCATTTCCCATTGACTAAGACGTTGCTTTATCTCATCGAGAAAATTTATTTTATTTTGATATTGCCGAACCAATCTTTCAGAGTTTTGATAACAAATAGTGCTTAATTGCCCAGAAGACATTGAACCGTCATCTGACAACCACTCTCTTAGTAAGATTTGATATTTTGAAACAGTGCTCTTTTTTCCAGAATATCCAATCACTTTACCTACAAAGTAGCCTCTATTTTGTATGGCGGAATACAGTGAGAGTGATATGTCTTCAATTTCACCCTCATTTCCTTCATACAAATAATATAAAGAGATCAAAGTATCTTTATCTTGATGCTCAATACAAGTTATCGCTGTTTCAATACCGTTTTTCTGTTGTTGGATTACCTGTTTGTTTTTTCTAGATGAACCTAAAAAAAACACGATATTTGACGTTTTTTTTGTATAATCTATTGGTTTTTTCGTCAAATCAACACCCGAAATCGACAAAGCATCGACCCCACCTGCTTTGATTATTTTTGACAACAAATCACAAAAGTGTAAAAAATCATTCTCATTAAAATAAAAAATTAAAATATTCTTCCCGGCATGTGCTTGTAAAATTGATGTGTAGTCTCCTACCGGAGGAATCGGTCTATTACTGAACCCAATGACATGGTTTGTATTGACTGCAGAAATCGCTTCTGGGACTTCATTGCTTTTGGACGAGAGCATCATAGCTTTCGTATTTGCAGTAGATTCTATTTTATGTTTCATCGCCGGTAACCAATAATAATTTTTCGCAAAAGAATAAGTGGGCAAAGCAATACGTTGTTTTGATTCTCCTTGATGCAATA
>CAZVEH010000011.1:0-32210 GCA_964625775.1 uncultured Legionella sp.
TGTGCCACACGACAGGAGATCCCTCGCTGCGCTCGGGATGACGTGGGGAGTTACGCTTTGGGTAATAAATGATCTTATAATGCACAACCTGAGTTAACTTACACTTTTCGTGTGCACCGTTCTGTGGGCAGTCGTTGCTTGCGTCCCTCTGACCCGGTGAATGGTTACCCATAAAATCAATGTTGGTGTATATGTTCCATGAGCGAGTTTACGGCATTTTATGCCATCTCTTTTTCCATCATCACGCATCTTTTTGGACGCAAAAGACGAAAAAATCAAGTTGCCTAAAAAACCGCAAACGCATCAGTGAAGAGTATCTTTAGCCCTCAGTGCACTGGGTACCCCACGTCGTGCAGCCCCATCCATCATCCTACTCACACAGGGCACATTTACAACCGTATCTAAATTTTAAATGAAATGAGCGTCGTATGTACCTGGGTCATCGAGAAGAGACTTGTCAACCAACCTCTAGTTCTGCTAGGCTCTGTATGCAGGGGTTTATTGTTATCAAGGAGAGATTGCTATGTATAAACGTGTGCTGTTGGCAACAGATTTTGATGAGGTGGGCGTTCACGCAGCGCATAAAGCCAAAAAAATCGCTGATGAATCAGGTGCTCAGTTATTTTTGGTGCATGTTGTGGAGCCGATTCCAGCTTATGCCTATCCAGGATTTGCTGGTTTTGCTGAAGTTGAAATCTCAATCAAAGAGCAGGCTGAGCGGGAATTATCTGCATTAGCAAAAAAACTAGATGTTGATAAAAAACACCAATTGCTTGAGTTTGGTTCTATAAAAAATGAAGTATTACGTGTTGCTCATGAGCATAAAATGGATTTGATCGTAACTGGCAGCCATGGGAAACATGGTTTGGCGTTGTTGTTAGGATCAACTGCTGATGCGATTTTACATGGTGCGCATTGCGATATTTTGATTGTGCGACCCAAACACTAAGTAATAACCCATCAACACTTTCAATGAAACGCCTATTTGGCGCATCTTGAACGAAAAGCTTTATGAAAAAAACCCGCATACTTAGGGATGTTGCGCTTTTTCATAAAGCTTTTCGTTCAACCTGCACGCAAATCCGACGTTTTACCCTGCGTCTTTGTTCGAAAAATCTTAACATAAGCACAGTAGTGCACAGGTTAAGCCATTAGATGACTATATCGTGGAACGTTTTTATTAGTATATGAAATTATTGCATAATAGAGCTTATGATACCGTACTGACTCAAGGTACTGTAGCAGCAATTGGTAATTTTGATGGGGTTCACCGCGGTCATCAGGCTTTATTGTCTGCTGTTCGAGCGCGAGCCAGTGAATTAAATATCCCCATGCTCGTGATCGTATTTGAACCGCAAACGCGTGAGTATTTTTTAAAACAGAAGTCTCCGGCACGATTGACCCCGTTGCGAAAAAAACTACACATCTTTAGCCAGTTTGGCGTTGATTATGTATGTTGCCTGCGATTTAATCGGCAAATGGCAAAAATGAGTGCTGAAGAATTTGCGCAGTCAGTCATTTTTTCGCGTTTGCAGGTGAAATATCTCTTTGTGGGCAGTGATTTTCGTTTTGGATGCGATCGAGTCGGGGATGTGTCTTTATTGCAGCAGATTGGACACCCTTTTCAAGCGCAAGTGATATCCTATCCAGATTTTTTAGTTGATCAGCACAGAGTGAGTTCTACTTTGGTGCGCCAAGCTTTGCAGGCCGCTCGTTTAGATGTCGCAGCTCAGTTGCTGGGGCGACCCTTTACGATGTGCGGTCGGGTGATATATGGCGATGGACGTGCGCGAGCTTGGGGTATTCCTACCGCTAATATCAAACTGAAACAAGGTACCTTGCCTTTAAACGGTGTTTTTTTCGTGCACGTGATTCATGGAAACGGCATCGTATCTCAAGGCATTGCGAATGTTGGGCGGCGCCCTACTTTTGAAGGGACTAAAGCAGTACTGGAGGTTCATATCTTAGAATTTTCGGGTTCATTGTACGGACAACGTATTGACGTGTTGTTCTTACAAAAATTGCGCGATGAAATTGCGTTTTCTTCTAAAGATAAATTGGTAAGTCAAATCTATGCTGATCTTGAAGCAGCAAAAAATTATTTTAAAATTTCTTAATGAATCGTGGGATGTTAGGTATGAAAAAATGGATGTGGTTTGTGGTATGTTTGGCATTGATTGGTGTGGATCAGGCGACAAAATTATGGTCAATACATCATCTCCATGCCTACCAATCTGTGGCAGTTTTTCCTGGATTAGACTGGACTTTGGTATTTAATACGGGCTCTGCTTTTGGGTTGTTCAGTCACAGTGGTGACTGGTCACAGTATGTATTGACCGCTTTTGGTATCGTGATGAGCATCGGGCTTATTGTCTGGATCATCAAAACATCCTTGAGCGCGCAGTGGGAACTCTTGGCTTTGACACTTATTCTCAGTGGTGCTTTGGGTAATGTGATTGATCGACTGCGATTAGGTTATGTCATTGATTTCATAGATGTGTATTACCAAACGCACCATTGGCCGGTATTCAATGTGGCAGACAGTGCGATTTGTGTGGGTGCTCTGTTATTGTTTTTTTCAACAAGTCATAAAAATACCCATTGAATCTTTGAAGCTAACTACTCACCTGTTCGCCCTGTCCTCGGGCTGAACGGCTCTGGTGGAGGTGAACACGCATACGGACATGCGCTTGATGATACTTTACGCGCTCAATGCCACTCAATGCGAGATATCACCATGCTTATCATCTAATTCTCCGGACCATCTTAATCCCATAATGGTTGTGACCGGCCCCAGCATTTCTAGGATGGCGACCGCGGGAAGGATGATAAAAGATAGAAACGGATAATACTCACGAGTCAGTTGCTCGGTGGTGGCCAGTAAAGCAATGGCAACACCTGCCATGGGTAGGAAGGTGATGCCAAGGGATAAAGCTTGGCGATGGCTAAAATGCAATATTTTTTTCATAAAGACAATGGGTAGTATATAACCAATTGCCCTGAGTAAAATGAACATAAATACAATCAAACCTGAGTCGATCAAATATTCTGTATGCAGTTCTGCGCCTACCATCACAAATAAGATAACGATAAAAATTTCACCTAAATACCCAAGCTCAACTTCCATCAAATACTCATTCTGATCAAGATTAAAGGTCAACATACCAAACATCAACATGCTCAAAAAAGGTGAAACATAGAGTAGTTTTGATATACCAAGCACAATGACTAACATTCCAACCAGTAAAATAAACTGCATATTTTCTTTTTTGCCAATAAAGCGACCTAATGTGATCATGATCACTGAGCCGATATAAGCCAGAATGACTGCACCTGCCATTTGATAAAAAGGATAGACCCATTCAATGGTCGTGGTGTAGGCAATAGAAGGGTGCGTGGTGTATTGTTCCGCAATGGCGATGACCACAGCATACGCGACAAATGATAAAATATTATTTAATGCGGTTAAAATAAGCGAGTAATTAATAACAGTGCCTTTGGCATGATATTCATTGGCAATCAACATCGTGATGGCGGGTGATATAGAAATGCCTATGGCTGCACACAGTGCTGCTACAATCCAGCCGACATGAAATAGCGGTAATCCTAGAAAAATCATTAAGAAAACAATGGAACTTTGAAAAACGGCTGTCCATATCAATGAGGAATGGGAGCGTAAAAATTTATAATTTATTTGTAATCCCAATTCAAACAAAATTAAGCCTATCGCGATTTCTTTAAACACAGCAGATTGTTCGATGATTTTTTCTGATAAAAGCCCAGTAGCATGCGGGCCTAAGATAAACCCAAAAAAAAGATATCCAGTAACTCGCGGAAAATATCGTGCGATATGAGCCAATTGCCCGCCAATTAGACCGATTAAGAGAATCAAACCAAATGACACCAGCATGTTAGTTTGTAAGAAATTGTTAAAAAATCCTGGCTCCATGGATATCCTAATAAATACAAATTATGTATGGTGCTCACACTAAGGTGAGTGAATCAGTTAAAGTCCTTGCGAGCCTGTGAGGCCATTCAGTCTAGGCCCGGAAGTATCCCCTGTAATGATGTAACCTATACTCCAATCTGACGATTTGACTAGCATTGAATAGATACCCTAAGTTTTAATCTTAAAGCGATGGATTGTCAAACATTGTCTTACGATACTTGGTCGAGCATCCCTGTGCTCATATTGAACGGAATGTCTTACGAACGAAGTAAAGCAATCAGGTGGATTTTTCATCCAAAATAGGAACCGGATTGCCCTACTATCGCCCGCAAAGACTGATGTTTCTAGATACCTAGATGAGAGCGGTGTTGTTTTTCGAACTCATGCTGTATCAGCTCTTGCTGTGCGACATGTTGTTCCACGTGTCGTTTTTTTGCGTGCAAGCGGTGTTTGAATTTTTTCAAAGCATACTGTAATTGTGCGTCATGATCATCATGCACAGGCTTTGGCTGAAACATCAAGGCCATGCCATGCGGCATATGCGTATGCCGTAAATTTTTAGATAGTTTTAAGATGCCGTCTTTGGTGAGAGAGGCTTTGTTATTTTGACTTTGGCAAAGGGGGCGTAGTTTCATCTGCATCTGTGTTGCAAAAAAGTCTTCATGCTTCTTTTGGTCTATTTTATTTTTAAGGAGGGTGTTTTTACGACGTTCCAATTCTAATTGTTGACGTAATTCAAGTATTAGCGATTTTCTCATATTGAGATCAAAGTTAGACATGATTGGCATCCTTATTAAAAGAGAAGTAAAAATCACCATCAGGATAAAATCCTGCGCTTGTTTGATGCATCCTGCAAAAAAAACAAGTAGTAGGTGAGAACGTCAGTATAGCATATATTTTTTTTTCCATATAAAATTATGGAATATTTTCCTGCAATATAGAAAATAATGTTGCAAAGTAATAGGAGTTGAAATGTTTCATTTGCGTAAACTACGAACCTGGGCTGCTTGTTTTTTGATGACTGTACTGAGTGCCGCTTATGCGATGCCGTTGGAAAAATTATTACCTGATGAACGCAATACCATTGAGATTTTTCAAAAAGCATCTGCCGCGGTGGTGTATGTGCATCGCATGTCTCAAGTTCAATCTTTTCATCATCTGATGCATGTGGTACCTGCGGGCACTGGGTCTGGATTGATTTGGGATAAAGAGGGCCATATCTTGACCAATTTCCACGTGATCAAGGGTGCCGACGCTTTGGCGGTGACGCTGAATGGCACCACAGTACCCGCGAAAGTTATTGGTATAGAACCGCGTCTTGATCTTGCGTTATTGCGCATTGAATCACCTGTTGCATTGAAATCATTGGCTGATTTTCATCCTTTAGAGATCGCACCCTCTCAAGAATTACTGGTCGGTCAAAAAACAGTCGCGATTGGTAATCCTTTTGGGTTCGATCATAGTTTGACGGTAGGCGTTATTTCAGCATTGGGCCGTGAAATGCCTGGTATTGGGGGCGTGACGATACGAGGTATGATTCAAACAGATGCACCGATTAATCCAGGTAATTCAGGCGGTCCTTTGTTAGACAGTGCTGGTTGTTTGATTGGGCTGAATACGGCAATTTTTTCTAAATCAGGATCGTCTTCAGGGGTAGGATTTGCTATCCCAGCGGATCAGATTGTACGAGTGGCGGATCAGTTGATCAAACATGGAAGAGTGCTGATGGCGGGTATCGGTGTGTTACCGGTGGTGCCAAATACGGCCGAACGCCTGGGGATTCAACGGGGCGTATTGATCGCTGAGGTTATTCCACACACACCTGCTGCAAAAGTACACTTAAGACCCACACAACGAGATTATGCCGGTCGAATTCATCTAGGAGATGTGATTGTTGCTGTGAATGGCCACCCAGTTGCTGATTATGATGCGTTATACCATATTCTCTCAGCAACAAAAGTGGGAGAAGAGATTACGGTGACCATTCTTCGTGGTACAGTAGAAAAAACGCATCGCATCAAAACTGTTGATATCAATGCCATTGAAGGATGATTCTCTATGTTGGATTCACCATTGCATGTGGTCACACCTTTGCTCTATTCAAAGCGCCTGGAATTGAGCACTGGTAAATCTGTGTATTTGAAGATAGAAGCATTACAACCTTCGGCTTCTTTCAAGTTGCGTGGCATTGGTCGTTTGTGTCAGTGTTATGCAGCAGATGGCTTCGAACAATTGGTGGCTTCTTCTGGGGGGAATGCTGGTATTTCCGTTGCCTATTGTGGCATGAAGCTGGGCATGCCGACCACCATTTTTATTCCCTCTACGAGCCATCAACTCTTTATTGATGAAATCAAAACATATGGGGCCAGTGTTGTGGTTTCTGGACAGGATTGGGATAGCGCGCATGCCGCTGCTTTGGCTTATATTCAAGACCATCATGCAGCCTATATTCCTCCTTTTGACCATCCGATGCTTTGGGCAGGCCACGCCACAATTATCGATGAATTGGTTCAGGCAGATGTCCGCCCTGATGCGATCGTAGCGGCTGTGGGAGGAGGGGGCTTGGCTTGTGGATTATTAGAGGGTATGCAGCGACATGGGTGGTCTGATATTCCCCTAATCGCGGTTGAAACCAGAGGGGCTGATGATTTGTATCAATCTATCCAAGCCAAGCACGTAGTGGCCTTGGATGCCATTACCAGTCGTGCCACCAGTTTGGGCGTGAAACGAATTGCATCGCGTATGTTTGAGTGGACACAAGAACATGACATCAAATCTGTGGTGATCACTGATGCAGAAGCAGAAGCTGGTGCACGTGCTTTTGCAAAAGACAAGCGCATCATGGTCGAATTATCTGCAGGTGCCGCATTGTCTATGGTGTATCAAAATCATCCTATCATTCAACCTTATCAGACCCTTGTTGTTATCGTGTGTGGTGGCGTAAATACGTCTTTTTTTGAGTAAGTCCTGCTCATGTAACTGTTCAAGATTTTTCATAGCAGCACTGCATTGAATAGCAACCCAGTCCTGATGGATAGACTTGAGGAGATTGTTTATGAAAAGTTTCATGCTTATGGTTTGCTTGTTGATGACCAACTGCTGTTTTGCGGAAGTAATCAACGGGAGCAGCACACCTGTGCCAGGGCAAGCACAGCCTTCAGATGAGTGGGGTGATGAAGATTCGGAAGAGATCTTTACCCGTCCTTCTAATTTAGAGCACGGATTTGGTGGGACGCCTTAACCGGGGGTAAAAGGACTATTGTATCTGCTCGTTCAGGTGTGAACCAAAAACGACTGGGGATTTAAAAATGCCTGCCTGAACGTATAGATTTGTGTTAAAATTATTGTTTATTGGTATATTAGGTCTATTCATGCAACCATTATTAAATATTGCCGTTAGCGCTGCTCGTCAAGCGGGTGACGTGATTGTACGCCATATCGATCAAGTGAAGCATATGAAGCTGATCGCTAAAGAGGAAGGTGATTATTTTTGTGAAGTAGATCTGAAAGCCGAGCAAGCTATTATTTCTACTATTTTGAAAGCTTACCCAGAGCATGGTATTCAAGCTGAGGAAAGTGGCACTTATCAAGAAGATGCAGAATCAGTTTGGATCATTGACCCTTTAGATGGCACGAAAAATTATGTTCATGGGTTTCCTTTTTATGCGGTTTCTATCGCTTTACGCGTGAAATCACGTATTGAACATGCTGTGGTGTATGACCCCATACGGCATGAATGTTTTGCAGCGAGCCGTGGTTGTGGGGCGCGTTTGAATGATCAACGCATACGTGTTTCCAAAGAAACACAAATCTCAAACGCAATGTTAAGCGCAGGCTTGCCTATTCGTCACCCCGCATTAGCGGAACGCTATATGCGCGGCTATGCCCGATTTATGGGCCAATGTAGCGCGACTCGTGTTACGGGATCTGCGGCTTTGGATTTGGCTTATGTTGCTTGTGGTCGATTAGATGGGTTTTGGGGGTTTGCAATGAAGCCTTGGGATATTGCCGCCGGTGTGTTATTGGTTCAGGAAGCAGGTGGTTTGATCAGCGATCTAGACGGCGCGGAACATACTTTAGAGCAAGGCAATGTGATTGCCGGCCCACCTAAGATTTTTAAATCGATTCTACAATCCTTGAAAGCTTGTTAATCACGCGTCTATTTAGCAACGGGCATGATGTAGGGAACAATAGGTACGAGGGACGATGAAAACAAGGCCGTTTTTAAAGTGGGCAGGGAACAAGTACCAGTGTTTGGATTATTTGCTCCAGAGTTTTCCAGAAGCTTCACGTTTGATTGAGCCTTTTACAGGGTCTGCTGCAGTTTTTATGAATACGGATTATCCTTCTTATGTTTTGGCTGAGGGTAATCGTGATTTGGTTGTTCTTTATCATTATATTCGTGAAGAGGGCCCTAAGTTTATTGAATATTGTCGACGTTGGTTTGTAGCCAAATATAATTCGGCAGAGATGTACTATCAATGTCGAGACGAATTCAACCGACTTAAAAAATCACGCAGAAAAGCAGCTCTTTTTTTATATTTAAACCGTCATGGGTACAATGGACTATGTCGATATAACTCCAAAGGGTCTTATAACGTGCCTTTTGGTCGGTATAAAAAACCGTATTTCCCTGATCGTGAGATGCAGTTGTTCTATCAAAAAAGCCAGTGTGCAACTTTGGTGCATGGTGATTTTAGAACCACTTTTCTTTTGGCCAGAAAAGGCGATGTAATTTATTGTGATCCGCCCTATTCTCCATTGAAACAAGGTTCCAATTTTTCTGCTTATACCGGAAAAAAGTTTACGGACAACGATCAAATAGCTTTGGCGAACTGTGCAATCGATGCTGCCCATCGTGGGATTACCGTGATGATATCCAATCACGATACCGAATTTACGCGAGAACAGTATCGTGATGCCGAAATCACCTCTTTTCCAGTCCGGCGTTTCATCAATTGTAAGAGCAACCAACGACTGCCGGTCCAAGAATTATTAGCCATCTTTAGGATCTAATTGACTGAATTCAGGCTCTGCAAGTTCACGCGGTGATATTCTTCATTAATAGCCTCTACCAACTCGCGATTGCCTGGTTTTTCAAAAAAACCGACACTAAGGATGCCTTCTGTCACAGAAAGCAAAGGCTCTCTTTTAAGCCTTGAAGGGATGTAGGCAAGATTAAAAGAATGGCTATCAAAACGAAAATTAAAAAGCTTATCATATACCGACCATGAAGCCAGAATTACCACAGGTAGTATAAAAATAGACAGATGTGAGACAGTCAGTAAGGCTGCAAGTGCTACTTTATGGGTCCAGAGCAACAACAAATCTCTACATAGCAATACGAGCAGAATAAGAGCTAATAATTGTTCTCGGAACCTTTCTCGAAAATTATATGCTTGGAATGGCGTGGCAGATGCCCAGTGATTTATGTCGTTAGCTGAACTTTCAGACGGATAATAACTTAAGACATTGTTTATATGTAACATATATACATTTAGTGGAGAAGCATCCGATACTTCTGGGGCATTTGCAAATTCGGTTTGGTCTTTATTGAGAAAATTTTCAGCTTTTAATATGATGATGAATCGTTGATTCATCCAAAGAAGCGCAACTAAATCTCTCTGACTGACATCTGATTTGTTCCTCACATTATCAAACACCTGATTCCATTTTTTTGCAATTGTTAAAAGGTCTTTTGCTTTCATAATCATCTCATTGGACTTATTAAGGAATGAATGCTATCAATAATAACGCTTATTGTCCAATAAATTTTCTTTTCCGAATGTCAACTTGTTGACTAAAATCCTAATTACACCCTGTTTAGTACGAAAAAAAAGTCCAAGATTAAGTCCTATGCTTCTTATTGGCGTGCGCCATATATGCTGCCAGTACAATCACCAAGATCATGGATAGTGGTAAAAGAGTCAAACCAATTTGATAATTGGCTGCAGAATATACACGTAGTTGTTCGCCTGTGACTGATCTCGAAGACCAATCTAATAGGCTTCCCACCAGGGGTTGAAATATCACACCACCGAATGAGACAATCATATTGGTCACTGCAAAGATAGTGCCTGACAATTGTTGCGTGGGGCTATATTCTTTTGCCATGACAAAGACGATGATTTCTGTAGCGCTGAAAACGCCATACAAAAACATTGAAATATTTAAAGCTGTATAGGATAAATGTTGATCAAATAAAATCATGCTGATGAAAATCAAAGATCCCACCGCGCCAACTGTTAATGGTATCAGCCGGTTGCCGCTGAAATCAGACACATATCCGGATAAAGGCGCGCCTACGGCCCAGCCTAAAAATAACAATGACATGGTTGTTGCCGCTTGAGATTTGCTCAAATGATAGGCCTGTTCTAAAAACGATTTACCCCATAACTCGCCAAATACTGACAAAGAGGTATACAAACAGGTGCCAATAATAGCAATGATCCAAATTTGCTTTGATTTTAATACTTGAATGACTTGTTTGAAAAACTCTCCCAATGGCAGAGTATCTTGATTACGTTTGGTAGGGGCATCACGTACGATGGCATAAATGACAAGGGTGAGCACCAATCCCAAAACCACCGATAAGAGTAAAACAGTATGCAAACCTAAGCTATGAGCCAAATGAGTGATTTGGATTTCACCGTAGACCAAACCCAGCATACCCAGCGTGGTCATTAAGCCAGCGACCAGAGAAAAATAACGTTGCGGTAACCAATTCACTGCGGCCGAAAGCACGCCTACAAAGGCAAATGAAGATCCAAAGCCCACCAACAATCGCCCAGCACTTGCTATAAAAATGGAATGTGAGCTAAACATCAATGAACCCAATGTACAGCATAAGCAGGCCAAAGTTAACAAATATCTGGGTCCATAACGATCCATTAAAATGCCAACGGGCAATTGCATGGGCGAGTAAGCAAAATAGTACAATGCGGCAATTTGACCAAATGCTGTAGCGGAAAGATTACCAAACGCTATTCGAAGCTCATCCTGAAGGATGCCAGGAATGATACGTAAAATAAACTCATAGCAATAAAAGAGCGCACCAACAGTACAAATGATACCACCAGTAATCAGCTGTTTCCTCGTACTTGAATTAATCTCGTGCTTGGGCATGCGTTTCTCGAATAAAAAGTGTTAAAATGGCAGCAATCACAATGCCTATAGGGATAATAGATAAAGCCAATCTATAGTCTTCAGGCCCATATTCAGTGATTGCGCTCGCTGGAATCTTCGACAGTAACAGATTTGTAGAATGATGCAACCACACGCTCCAATCTAATAGACGACCGATCAGCGGTTGAAGTAACATAGCACCCAGCATCACCAACATGTTGGTGATGGCAATCGCGGTTCCGGCCGCTTCATTTGGACTGAGTTCTCGGCCCACTGCAAAGACGATGGTTTGCGCACTGTAAAACAATCCTAAAACAAACATCAATACATTAATCGTCGTATGGGGCAGATGGGGACAGTAAAGAATCAGTATCATAGCAACAGCTGCACCACTTGCGCCAAATATCATAGGCTTTTTACGACACTTTAAGTGGTCAGATACAAACCCCATCAAAGGTGCGCCTACCATAAAACCAAAAAATAAGACAGAGTTTGCGAATCCAGCTTGTATTTCTGTCATGCCGTGCGCATGAACCAAATAGGGTATACCCCATAGTTCGGCAAAGACTGTGGTAGGTAGATAGACCAAACATCCAAATAACCCATTCAACCAAATTTGCTTATTACGTAAAATAATATTCAAATCAATCAAATTGCGTTTGAATGAATTAATTGTTCCACCGCTTTTCTGATCTCTTTTATGATCATGAATCCCAAACCATAGAAACGCTGCCAAAATAGCACCAAAAATGGCGGTGTAACCATCGGTTGCTTGCCAATCTGCTTTTTCTACAATGAGAGAAATAAAATTATCACCGAGTATTGCGCCTAGAGTCCCTAAGGCGGAGGTTAAGCCTGCGACCATAGCTAATCGGTCCTCAGGTAACCAAATAGTTGCTAATTTTAAGACACCGACAAAGGCAAATGCGGATCCTGCTCCCACTAAAAATCGGCCTATCATAGCAATTTGATAATGCTGGGTCTGGCTAAACATTAAGGTGCCGAGAACACAAACAAGGCAAGACAGGGTGAGCAATCGCCTAGGACCAAAACGGTCCATCAATACTCCCACAGGCAACTGCATGGGAACATACGCATAATAATAAACAGAAGATAACAAACCAAAACCTGTCGCTGTTAAACCAAAATGATGGCGTAATGACGTTTCCATAACACTAGGAGAAATACGTAATAAGTATTCATAGGCATAAAAGAGCGCTCCCAATCCGCAAATGAGCCATGCGGTCATAGTTGATTTAGACTTGGTCAACTTAGTCTCCTTACTTTTGGTCGATTTGGCTAGGTATGCAAACGGGCAGTCACCGGAGAAAATGCAACACTTTAGGTTGATTAAACAGATCTAAAGTAGGAACATTTTGTCCGGATATGCCGGCCTGCTATGAACTAAACATCACCAGTGACGGATGCCTTGTGGGGGGCCAGGATTCGATTGACACCACTCGCAATTGCGGCTTTCGCAACTTGGGTTGGTACTCGTTCAAGCAACCTAGGATCTATGGGCTTAGGTAATATGTAATTGGGTCCAAATTCCCAGTCTGTGACTTGTGGATAGTTGTCTTTGACTTCTTGTGGAACAGGTTCGTGGACCAAACCGCGAATG
Organism: uncultured Legionella sp.; assembly: GCA_964625775.1. Classification (GTDB taxonomy): domain Bacteria; phylum Pseudomonadota; class Gammaproteobacteria; order Legionellales; family Legionellaceae. The sequence continues at coordinate 12,696 of CAZVEH010000011.1, forward strand.
GCTTCTACGGCTGCAATTTGCATGGCTTGATTGATGCATCGTGCTCGTACGTCGAGAGCGCCACGGAATATGTACGGGAAGCACAGCACATTGTTGACCTGGTTTGGAAAGTCAGATCGACCAGTTGCAATGATCAAATCTTGGCGTACTTCTAAGGCCAAATGAGGCAAGACTTCAGGGGTTGGATTTGACAGGGCAAACACAATGGGATTGGGTGCCATCAAACGCAACAAAGATGCGTCTAAAAGATTAGGTTTGGCAACACCAATGAACACATCAGCATCTTTCAATGCATCAGCAATTGTGCGCTTGTCGGTATTACGGGCAAACGCAAATTTATAGGCGTTGAGATTTTCTCGACCTGTATGAATGACGCCTTCACTGTCCAAAAGTAACATATTGTTTTTATCAGCACCTAATGCGACTAATAATCGCATAGAGGCAATGCCTGCAGCACCTGCACCGATGCAAACTATGGTGACATCTTTTAACGATTTTTTTTGTAATTCCAACGCATTCAACAAACCTGCAGCGACAACAATGGCAGTGCCATGTTGGTCATCATGAAACACAGGAATATCTAATTGCTCCATCAAAGCTTGTTCTATCTCAAAACATTCGGGTGCTTTGATATCTTCTAAGTTGATGCCACCGAAAGTGGGTGCAATATTTTTGGCCGTTGTAATAAAGTCTTGAGGCTCATTGGCATCGACTTCAATGTCAAACACATCAATACCTGCAAAGCGTTTGAATAATACAGCTTTACCTTCCATCACAGGTTTTGACGCCAAGGGCCCCACATTTCCCAATCCCAAAACGGCGGTGCCATTGGTCATCACGGCAATCAAATTACCTTTTGCAGTGTAACGATAGGCATCATTAGGTGTTTTGGCAATTTCTAAGACGGGTTCAGCAACCCCTGGGGTATAAGCCAAAGATAGGTCGTCTTGTGAATTTGTTGATTTGGTGACATAAACTCCTAATTTTCCCGGAGTTGGATATTCGTGATAATGTAAAGCACGTTGTTTCAGTAGAGTATCACTCATATAATTACCTCCCTTACCACAATCAGCAAAGAACAATGGATAAAAAAGAAGCGATGAATAGATCTAAAAGATTTAAATAAATATCACTATGAATCGCTCAGTCGGATGTTTTTTTGATTCTTATTGGTTTGCATCAGTTTTTGGAGCGATTTTATAACGATCCATAAAGCGTTGCACTCGACCACCCGTATCAACAATTTTTTGTTTACCTGTATAGAATGGGTGACAATTAGAACAAACTTCAATGCTTAAATCTGAGCATAAAGTAGAGCGAGTTTCATAAGTGTGCCCGCAGCTACAAGTAACTTTGATGGTGCTATATTCAGGGTGGATTTCAGTTTTCATCATCTATCTCAATTCTAAAGTAAAAAAGGGTTATGATAAGCTGCTAAAGAGTACTTTACTAGGCTTATCAAAATAACGCGGAAAGATAACAGAAAATAAAACTTAGGTCAAGTTCGACAAAGACCAATCTCCTGGTTGTTCAGCGGATCCTTCGCTAGGCTCAGGTAAAGATGTCTCTGATATGTTGCATAAAAAAGGCATTATCATTTTTTTCCAGGAACCTGAGTCGAGCCTGGACCCCTTTAGAGATTTAAATCAGGTATTGCATATCTTGCACACCAATTTCCAGATGTGGCGAATACTATAGTTTTTCTATAGGGTACAAGTAAGGATTTACCAAAGGGGGAGGGACTACTGGTTCCTTTTGGGGTGGATGCTCTGTTGGGAAAAAGATAAACGATCGTTGATGCAGAACTTGGAACATCAATTTGCAGTATTTTTAGATAAACCACAATCAGCCAGAGATCACTATGATGAGGCGTGATCATGTGGAGAGGGACGCGTTTTTACATTTGGCGCCGACGGATTTGTTGTTACGGTCCGGGAATACCCCTAGGTTCGTATCCTGGGTGTTCTTGAATTTTTTGCTGTTGATGTGCAATAAAATGCTTTAGCGAAGGAAAAACTTTTTGAAGTATTTCAGGAATAAACGGTAGTTTTTTATCATAAACATGTTCAGCTATGCGTTCTATTTGAGCTTCCAAGGTTTTTTTCGTATAAAAATCCAAATCTGGATGGCAAGTTGCTTCATGCATTGTCATAGGATACCAGGGTATGACCCAGGCGTTAACTTCTTTGTCTTTTGTTGCAAAAAGACTCAGTTGAGATGGCGCTTCGTGTGACGCTGCAATCAAAACAGTAGCCTCCTTTTTTCCAATCTTATCTCGCTTGTTTTTAGATTCTGATCCCCAAAGTTGCTCTTGAATGTATGCTATGTCGCCGAGCAGGGGCGTCTCAAAATCAAACAGGAAAGGACAATAAGGATCTCTGCTATCCAGAGCTGAATATTGGTTAATAGACACCTGTTTTTGTAACAAAATAAATATGAGTGTTCCGAGCATTAATTGATCAATAAACTGGTCTCTCATCTCAACATCAAGTGCTTCATCATGAAATATTTTTTCAACAACCGTGGACATGTATTTCAAATTTTCAGAGCATTCAATCGGAAATCGATCTTTCATATCTGATCTTAACTCGTTCATTATTTTTTGAACGTCCTCAAAATGGATATATTTCACAATCATCGGCCTTTATGCATAAAGCAATATGTGTATATTATAGACGATTTAATGCTTTGGTGCATAAAGAAATTGTCCCTCAAGTTAGTGGGCTCCTCCCCTAAAAGTATCATACAAGGAAATCGTTTCGCCGAGTGAAGGTCCTAAAACCATCTGCTTTTATAAACATGGTTTTAGGATCAGCGCACCGTGCATAGATATTGGTACGTATTCTAAATCACAATCAACGGGGCTTGTGCTTCCCAATAAGTAATGCTCAAAAAATGACTTTTGATTTATTATTTGTCTCATGTGTTTATTGTTTGACACGATTTGATCGGGGTCTATACTTAGAATATCAGGACAAATTTAAGAGGCTCTTTCATGGCTACAAATAAAAAACAGATTTTTCAAAAAGAATATAAAGGTGTTCTTGGTTATGAGCTTCCAGATAATGAAAATCAGCTGTTTGAAATTAACTCTCTTCCTGCTCTAGACGCTGAGACTTTTCACAAAATTTACACTTATAATGATTGGGAAGAGGCATTCACCGAATTAATGGGGATTTTTCTTGAAACATTACCTAAAGAATGCTCATTAATTCAAGAAGCCCACGATAGACATGATTGGAAAAAAGTCGAGAGCCTAGCACACAAAATGAAAGGTGGCTGCCTCACTACTGGTATGCAGAGACTTTCCATTGCATGTCAATTTTTAGAGCGCTATATCAAAGCCGGACACAATCAGCAATGCGAAAAATTATATGAGCAAATGATGCGAACTATCAAGGATACTGTCCCAGAAATCACTCATTGGCTTGACTTACATCATCATTAATTGAGTTTGTACTTCAGAAGGCTCTTAAATTCCGTCATTGCTATGATACGACTTAAGTATCGTCGTTTTATCAAACACAAGTGATTTTATGGTAATTTGTGGTTAGGTAGAAATTGTTTAAGAATCTCCATAAGAGTCTCTTTTAAAAAAGGTTTTTGGGTAACAGCATTCATTCCAGCATTGAGGCACTCACCTCGCCCATCAGCAGCATGTGCTGTGACACCGATGATGGGAACAGGGGAGAGGTTGTTTTCTTTTTCAAAAGCTCGTAATTTTTGAGTAAATTCGATACCAGACATTTGTAGAAGACCGACATCAGAAAGGATTAAATCAAAATGTTGAGTTTTGGCGAGTTCTAGAGCTGGTAGGCCATCATCGACGTCTGTGACATTCAGCTTTGCTTTTTTAACAAGTTTGACGATGCACAGTCGCAGCATTAAGTTGTCTTCAATAATGAGCACATGGGGCGCTCCAGGGATGGGTTGTGTTTCTTGGGTTTTAATTGAAGAAACAGGTTTTTGTGAAGCAGCGGGCTGTGATTCCATTACAGTGTTTATTGTGAGCAAAGATGGTTTCTCAGAGATTTTTTTATTATAAATGGCTATTTCATTTTCATTGGCAATTTTTAAAGTAATGATGGCATAGAAATTAGAACCAACCCCCTCTGTACTTTCAAAGCCGATAGTACCTCCTAGGAGGTGGGTATAGGTTTGAGCGATATGAAGCCCTAAGCCAAAGCCTTTATATGCTGCTTTAAAGGAGGGGCTTGCTTTATAGAAGCGCTGAAAAAGGTATTTTTTATCTTTTTCTGGTACACCAATCCCGGTGTCAATGATATTAAATTTAAGTGTTACTTGTGGTTGCTGGTTCTGTATTTCTAGGAGTTCTATTTTAAGCTCGATATGTCCCTGTTTAGTAAATTTTACGGCATTTCCGATGAGGTTGAGTACAATGCGATGGATTTTCCGACGGTCGCTAACAAGAAATTGAGGGATATTGGGGTCAATATTGCTAAGGAATTTGAGTCCTTTTTGAGTTAGTGATGGTTTTTGGAGTTTCACAAGCCTATCGACCAAACGATGCAAATCAAAAATTTCTAATTCGATGTCTTTTTCTGTCATGTGATCGGCTGTGACATCTTCTAGGATTTCCTGAAACATTTCGAGCAAAGCATCACCTGATTCGGCTAACTGCATAGAAAGTTCTTTGCGTTTTTCTTCAGAGACATCATCGTCTTCTTCAAGCTGATGGGCAGTAGTAATTATGCCAGACAAAGGGGTGCGCATATCGTGACTTATATTAGCTATGAACTCGGCTTTGGCTTTTTCTCCCGCTTCGGCCGCTTCTTTGGCGGTTTTGAGGTCTTCTTCCATTTTTTTGAGATCAGAAATATCGGTAGAGATCCCCAATACCCCAATAATACTGCCATTTTTGTCAATTAACGGAGTTTTACTAGTTAGAAAAATTCGGTTGTTATTTTTAATAGGTATGATGTCCTCCACGATTTGAGGAGTTCCGTATTTTATAATTTTTCTATCAACATCGTGAAGTTCTTCTATTCTTTTCTTGCTCCAGCCAAAATCATTATCAGATTTTCCGACAATTTCTCCAGGATTTTGGAGGCTCAACACCTCAGCGCATAAGTTGTTACATCCTTGATATATAAAGTCTTTATCTTTCCAGTAAACTAATTGAGGCAAATTTTCGACAATACCATGCAAGTATATTTCATTTTTTTCTTTTGCTGCCCTCAGTTCTCCTTCTATAATTTTGGTATTTGTAATATCAGTTGAAATGCCTAAAATTCCTATTATTTCCTCATCTCTATATAATGGTTTCTTGCTTGTCGAATAGATTCTAATTTGTTCATTGAATGGGATAGTATCCTCTTCTGATATTTCTGTTCCATTTGCAATAACTAATTTGTCGGTTTCGTTGATTTTTTTTATTCTATCATTGTCCCAATTAAGCTCTTTGGCCAAATCTTGATCGGTTTTACCAATAATATCTGCTGGTGTTTTATATCCCAGAATGTTTGCAACATTTTTATTACACCCCTGATATGTAAAATTTATATCTTTCCAATAAACTAAGTCGGGGAAATTTTCAATAATGATATTTAGAGAGGTATTATCTTTATTAAGATAATTATTCATGATTTAGACTTTTTTGTTTTAAGAATTCATCAATTAAATATAGCATATGCGCGCTATTTGAGTTATTGAGGATGCTTTCATGGGTTCCTTTTATCTTATGGCATATAAGTTTGCCAGCGTTAAATAATTCCCACCCGTTTGTATTCGTTTGATATTGCTGAAAATAATAGGAGGGTTCAGTTGCTTTGAATAAGACCATTTCCTGATTGGTTCGACTTAATTTGTAATTTAATAGAAGTTTTTCTCGTTCCCATGATAGGTTTATTATTGTTTCTGATAAGCTCGGGTGAGTAGAGATGAAATGGCTTTTAAATAGTTCCTCATTTTGTAAAGGGCTGGGGTTGATCGCCCAGCTATCAATTAAACCAAGAAATTGTATTTGCCCACCTTCTAGTTTTAGTTTGTTCGCAATTTCGTAAGCAATAACGCCACCGAATGAGTATCCAAGAAGATAGTATGGCCCAGTTGGTTGAAGATCTTTTATGGAAGCTAAGTAATCATGTATCATAGCATCTAGCGTTTTATAGACGATGTGATTAGTACGAACACTTGGATCTTGTATTCCATAAATTGACATATCTAGAGCGCTTAATTTAACGAATGGATCAAAGCAATTCATTAGTCCGCTGATTGGATGCAACAAAAAAAGATATGGTGGATTTTTATTGACACTTTTTAATTGGGTAATGATGGATGGTTTTTCTGTACCTGATTGATTCGCAATGACTCCGCTTAATTGTTTGATAGTAGGGGTAGTATAAAGTTGCGTTGTGGGCAGGTTACAGCTTAAAGTGTTGTTTATTTTTTCAATCAGTTTAATTGCTTGTAATGAATGCCCACCCAATGCAAAAAAATCGTCATCGATACCAAGCCCATTAATTCCCAAGGAGTCTTGCCATAATTGAAGTAAATTTGATTCTGATTTGTTACTTGGGGCAGAATAATTTTTAAGAGTCGGCAGCTTATCTCGGGAAATTTTTGGTGAGTCAAGAACTGAACTAGACAACTCTTTTTGATGATCATTGATATTTGTCCTGGAGATGGCTACTTGTGATGTTTCTCCTTCCAATATTTTTAAAAATATTTCTTTTCCTTCTTGAGGGGAAATATCATTTCCCATTCCTATGAAATTGACTTTGCCCTCTTGTTTGTTTTTGGCAGCAATCCCAACGTCGCGCCAAGTATTCCAGTTAATACTTGTTACGAATGCGGTGCTCGTGAATAAATTGCCCATTGCTACCGTATCTAAAAATGCGTTTGCGGCCGCATAGTCTACCTGTCCAATACCACCAAGCAATGCTGAAAGAGATGATTTTAATACGACGAAATCTAGTGGGATTTCTTTAAAAACATGGATTAAATTGTAAGTTCCGATTATTTTTGGTACAAACGTTTCTTGAGATGATTCTTTTGTTTTGGATTGAATCAACCCAGAAATGGCCACTCCAGCGGCATGTATGACGCCATTAATATGTCCAAAGCGTTCAAGACATTGTTGCGTTAACGTCTGTAAATCCTTCAAGTTTGAAATATCTATTTGATGCAAAGATACTGTGACACCTAATTTTTCTAACTTAATAATTTTATTTATTTTATCGTAATATGGGTTGTCAGCATCGAGTGATATTTTCCCCCAAATTTCTTTGGGAGGCATGGGGCTGCGGGCAAGTAAAATAAAGGTTGGTTTTGAAATGGTTTCTGCAATTGCTTCGCAACAGGTTAAAGCTATACCGCCAAGACCACCTGTTAATAAATAAATACCATGATCTTTCAAGCGATTCAATTTGGTTTTTTTAGGTTTTATTTCTTGGAAATATAAACTCCATTGATACTGATTACGATATGCTGCTACTGAAAATGGTTCATCCCATAAGCTATTGGTGCATGTTTCTATTAATTTATAAATCGTGGTTTCTGAAATAGGCTCATCTGCATTTAAATCATGTATGTTCAGTTTTAAATTTGGGTGCTCTTGTCTTATGACGCGTGCAGCGCCAATCAGCATTGAGTTGAGCGGATTGATAGGTTCAGTGCCAATAAGCTGTTGTGTTCCGCTTGTGATAATACTGATTATGATTTGAGTTGAAGAGTCTAGTATTCCCGCTAATGCTTGCGCGAGATACAAAAGATGATAAAAACCATGATGTAACTGTTCTTCAATTTGTGCAGTTGAAGTTTCAGTGTAATTTTTAAGCCCATATGATAATAAGTTTAAAAAAACGGGATTTGGGTAGTTTTTTTTAATCTCTTTGGCAAGATTCAGAGAATATTTTTGGTGTTCTGAATAGTTTACATCATAATCAACAACCAACAGTTTGATACTATAGGGGCTTAAGAAAGAGACTATCTTGTCCGCAAGCCCAAATGAGTCTTTGATAATGATCCAAGAGTGTTTTTTTAACGAGTTTTCATGAATGCGTTCATGATCAATATATGTTTTTTGGTGAGTCCAAGTAGGTTGATAATGGCGAACACTGTTCGAAGATAATTGTTTATCTGGAGAAATCCAATATTTCTCTTTTTGAAAAGGGTATGTCGGCAAAGCAGTTTTGTAGAGATGAGTGTTGCTATGTAGATGAAACCAATTAATATTGATTGATTTGCTCCAAGCCAAACCAACAACCCAAAAAACTTGTTGTATATCATTGGCAATAGAAAGGGCGTGAGTGATAGTATGTGTGTGCTTAGGATCGTCTAAATTGGATTTTAAACAATAAGACAGGCTACGTTTAGGCCCAACCTCAATAAAAAACGAGTTCTTATCTTTTATTAGAGTGTCTAATCCATTTTTAAGTTTCACTGTATTTCTTAAGTGTTGATACCAATAATATGGGTCAACCGCATCTTTAGCAGATAACCAGTCGCCAGTTAGATTGGATATGATGGGGATGTTAGGTGTATTGAAACTGATATTAGATAACATATCGATAAAATGATCTTTTATAGGTTCCATAAGGCGCGAGTGGAAAGCATGACTAACATTAAGTTTTTGATAGATTATGTCACTGATTTTTAATAGTTTTTCCAGTAATTCAATGTCTTGGCTGGCTCCAGAAGCCACGCAATGCTGGTTTGAGTTATGTAAAGCAAGCTCGATACTAGGTACGATTTTTTGAAGTTTTTCGAAATCCTCAATAGAGCATTCGATTGCAAGCATAGCACCTTTAGGAGCGCTGGCCATAAGCATACCTCGCTGACAAACAAGCGTGATTCCATCCTCAAATGAAAAAACACCAGCCAGACAAGCAGCCACATATTCACCAAGGCTATGTCCGATGAGCGCATTGGGTTGAATACCGTAATACATGAGAAGTTTTGCAAGCGCATATTCTATGATAAACAGAGCAGGCTGGGCATATTGTGTTTCGTTGAGTTCTTTTGGGTTTTCATTTTGCAAAAGAGATAGAAAGTCACAGTTTAAATATTTTGAAGCAAGTTTGGCGCCGGCATTGATGAGTTTTTCAAAATAAGAGATTTGCATTAATTCTTGGGCCATTTTGGGATACTGTGTGCCTTGGCCAGGGAACATGAAAACAATATTGGCGTTGAGGTTCTTTTCACTACATTGAATAGTGTTTTTAGAAAAAGATTCGCTGATTTCATTGCTATCTCGACCAATAGCATACCTACGATAAGCGAAATCTTCGCGACCAGTTTGTAGCGTGAATGCGGTTTTTTGTAAGAAATCCGAAGTATTATGCTCTGGTTTTGATAGGTAAGAGATAAAATTCTCCGTCATCTCTTCAAGGGCTTTTTGTGATTTAGCTGATAGTACGATTAATTGTTGAGTTGGGTTTGATTGTTTGTTGTTAGCTTTTTTAGGCGTACGATATTCACTTAATATCATATGAATGTTGGTGCCACCGACACCAAAAGCACTGACGCCAGCGAGATGAATGGTTTTTTTGTTATCCCAAACAATTGGTTCCTTGTTAATAAAAAATGGACTTTTATCTATTCTTAATTCAGGGTTGGGGTTTTCATAATGGGGCATAGAGGGAATGTATTGATTATGCAGACATAAGGCAGTTTTTATAAGTCCCGCCATGCCCGCCGCGACGTCAGTGTGGCCTATATTAGATTTTACCGTTCCTAAAGCGCAGAACTGCTTTCGTGTTGTTTGTGTTTTAAAGGCATCTTTTAAAGCATCAAATTCGACAATATCGCCTAAATGGGTTGCGGTGCCATGGGCTTCAATATATCGAATGTCATCGGCTTTAAAGTTTGATTTTTCAAGTGCACTTAAGATACAAGCTATTTGACCACTACGACTGGGCGCTGCATAGCCTAATTTATCAGAGCCGTCGTTGTTGACGCCTCTGCCTTTAATCACTGCATAAATCGTATCGCTGTCTTTAACCGCATCATCCAATCGTTTCAGTATGACAACTCCGATACCATTAGAGAAAACAGTTCCGTTTGCTTTGTCAGAAAATGGGGCGCATATACCATCGAGTGATACAATGCTTCCTTCTTGGTATTGATATCCTCTTTGCTGGGGAACAATTATTGATACAGCGCCAGCCAGGGCAATATCAGACTCTCCGAGCATCAAATCTTGACATGCCTGGTCAACCGCAATAAGACCTGTAGAGCATGCGGTGTTCACATTCACACTGCGGCCTTTGAGATTTAATCTATATGAGAGCTGAGTACTAAGCATTCCAATACTATTGGCAATTCTTTGTTGAAAATGATCGTACTCTTTTAAAAACCAATTGTTTTTTAAAAGATTTTCTTGAAGGTACGTGCTGTCGGTCATGCCGGCGAATACGCTAATCGTTTTATCCTTGGATTTTTGTGGCGCGACACCAGCATGTTCCAAAGCTTCCCAGGCTACTTCTAAAAAAACACGATGTTGTGGGTCGGTAATACTGGCATCAACCGGGCTCAATCCAAAAAAACTGGCATCAAAAGATTCAATGTCAGATAAAATGCCTCTTACTGGCACGTAGTTCTTTTTTTCTAACTCATCTTCAGATAATTCAAAGCGCTCTAAACAATCGACTTGATTGCAAAGATTGTCCCAAAATTCCTTCAATGAATTGGCTTTTGGAAATCGACAGCTCATGCCAATAATAGCAATGTCTGAAGAAGTAATATGCTTATGTTTTTTGATAGATTGGATATCGATGTCGCCTTCAATATAGCGAGAAAGTTTATAAATTGTGGGATGCGCTAATATATCAGCAATCTTTAATTCAGCATGTAATTTTTGGTTGATGAGAGAACAAGATTCGGTAATGAGTAATGAATTAGCCCCTAAATCAAAGAAGTTCTTATGGATGTCTACAGTGGTTCTGTTTAATAAATAGCACCAGATTGATTGAATTACTTTTTCGATAGGATGAGAGTTGGATGCATCGATGTGAATTGATAAATCGATATGAGGAATCTGGTCTAATCTTTTCTTATCGACTTTTCCAACCAGGGTCAAAGGGAGCTCTTCAACCATAATGTACTTTGCAGGCAGCATATAAGAAGGCAGTACTTCTGCTAAAAAACTTCTAATATCATCTGCATGAATCGCTTGTGATTTATCAGACAGCACTATATAAGAGGTAAGCATTTTATGATCACCTCCGCCGATTTCCACCACTACTGCGGCAAGCGCAATATTGGGGTAAGTCATTAGCTTATTTTCAACTTCATTAAGATGAATTCTAAAGCCACCTATTTTTACTTGGTCGTCTAAACGGCCGAGGCATAAAATATTGCCATTAGCTAACAAACGTACTTTGTCTCCAGTTTTGTATAGTGTTTGATAAGGTGCTTCATTAGAAAAAGGGTTTTGAATAAATTTTTCTTTGTTTTGAGTCTTGCTGTTGTGGTATCCAAGAGCTAGATTAATACCACTTACGTATAGCTCACCTTCGTCCGAAGGTTTCATTTGTTCATTTAAGATATAAGTTTTAATATTTTGAAAGGGCTTGCCAATACTTATTAAAACATCATCTTCAATCTCTTCTTTGTCTGTTATTAAATTGCAACAGGTAAATGTGGTTGCTTCCGTAGGGCCGTATCCATTTATTAGCGTTATGGGTTTGTTATGATGTCTTCTATGCTGAATAAAGCTTTTTAAAAGATTTAAATTGGCTTGTTCTCCGCCAAAGATAATCGTTTGGATATTGTTTAATGCATCTGGGAATGACTTTGCAATTTGATGAAAGAAAGCAGTTGGCAAGAACAGGTAGTCTATAAGATTTTTTTCGAAAAACAGATGGAGCTTATCAGGGTTCGTTCTGATATGGTTTGGAATGATATTTAATGTCGCTCCGTTTAACAAAGCGCTCCATACTTCAAATGTACATGCATCGAATGCTAAATTACTAAATTGAGCAACTATTTCTTGTTTTTTTACCTTGGCGTATTTATCTGTATGACATAAATTAACCACTGCTTGATGCGGGATAATTACGCCCTTTGGTTTTCCTGTGGAACCAGAGGTATACATCATATAGATAGGTAATGAGGGTGGTATTTCTATAGATTGGTCAATTGTTGGAAAATGAATACATTCAATTTTGATGTCTTTGATATGACTTATAGGGCAAGACTCGTGGACAAGTGATTTGAATTTTTCACTGGTAATAATAATTTTAGGCGCTGCATCTTTGAGAATTTCGTTAATACGTATTTTAGGTGCGGCAATATCCAGTGGTACATAAACAGCTCCAATCTTAATGATTGCTATCATACATGCAATAAAATCAATACTTGGCTCAAGAAGAATCGCAACAAAATCCCCAGATTTAACATTTTGTGTTTTAAAGTACTCAGCGATTTGGTTGGATTTTTCGTTTAGGGACTTGTACGATAGTTTTTTAGTCTTATCAATAATAGCGATAGACTCTGGAAAGCTTTGTACGATTGCTTCGAATTTTTTTACTGCATTGTAATCATTTGATTTTAATAAGTGTGACATGATGGATTACCTAAGGTAAGCAAATTAGTTCGATTTTTTTACTAAATTCTAAATCTCAGCCAGTTTAATGTATACAGTAATGAGATATATAAAAGGATTATATGAAGCTTTTTAGAAAAACCTCAATTTTGAAACTAAAAAAGTGACCTGCCTTGGGATTTCCATACCAAATTAATTTAGAGATAATGTCCCCTAATGGGGCAAAGGTAGGGTGCTAGTGACAAAGAAGTCTAAGTTCTGAGTGTTGCCCACACCGGCGCATGATCAGACGGACGCTCCGATTGTCGTGGCGTGGGATCAATCCCTGTTTCTAAGCAACCAGCGTGCAATGCCTGACTTAACAAGATGAGATCAATCCTAAGCCCGCGATTACGGCGAAAGCTGGCTGCACGATAGTCCCACCAACTGTACTCTTGTAACCCCTGGTTCATTTCACGAAAACTATCTCGCAAACCCAACGCTTGGATGCGTGTCAACGCAGCTCGTTCTTGAGGGCTACATAAAACGCAGTCTGTCCATTCTTTTGGGTCGTGCACATCGATATCCTGTGGGGCGATATTGAAATCACCTACCACAGCCAATTTGGGATATTGTTGTAATTCCGATTCAATCAACGCGGTGACCCGATCCAACCAGGATAATTTATACAGATACTTCTCTGAGCTGGGCTCACTGCCATTCGGAACATAGAGATTGATGACGCGAATACCTTGAATGGTGGCAGCGATGATGCGGCGCTCAGCGATGTCAGCCGGCTCAATCCAAATGTCGGTTAAGGGTAAACGTGATATAAAAGCCACACCGTTGTACGTTTTTTGCCCTGAGTAAGCGATATGATATCCCAAATCCGTAAAGAGCTGATGAGGAAACTTATCATCGGTGACTTTGGTTTCTTGAACGGCCAATACATCCATAGAACGTTGTTCTAGCCAAGCGAGCATTTGCGGCGCACGCACCGGGAGTGAATTGACATTCCAACTTGCTAAAGTAAAGGTTTGCATGGTCATAGGTCTACATTGTAAGTCATGATCAAAGGGGCGTGATCTGAAAATTGTTGATCACGATAAATCTGTACAGTTTGCAACAAAGGAACCAATCCTGGGGTAATGACTTGGTAATCAATTCGCCATCCCACATTTCTTGCCCATGATTGTTGGCGTTGCGACCACCAGGTGTATTGATCGGGTTCTTGATTTAAGACGCGAAATGCGTCGACAAAATCTAAAGGACCAAACAGATCATCCAACCAAGCACGTTCCTCTGGCAGAAATCCCGAGTTTTTTTGGTTGCCACGCCAATTTTTAAGATCAACATTTTTATGCGCAATATTATAATCGCCACAAATAATCAAATCTTTATTCCCGGCTCGTAATGTTTGTAACTGTGATGTGAATCGTTCTAGAACGCGACCTTTCACCTGTTGACGCTCTTCTGAACTTGACCCAGAGGGCAAATACAGGGAAATGACGCTAAGATTGGGATAATCAAATTGTAAATAACGTCCTTCCGTGTCGCAATAGTCACAGCCGAAACCTTTCACACTTTGTATGGGGGGAGTACGGGCATAAATAGCTACGCCACTATATCCTTTTTTGTGTGCATCAAAATAATCACAATGATAATTTAATGGAAAATACAAAGGATCAGGACGTAGCTGATCAATCTGGGCTTTGGTTTCTTGTATGCATACAAAATCAGCTTGTTCTTGTTCCAACCACGTATAAAACCCTTTACGCGCTGCAGCTCGTATGCCGTTGGCATTGAAACTAATGACTTTCATGCGGGTATCAACCTTAAAGCTGCTTTGGCTAATCTTTCACCCATTTTTTTGGCTAGGACCATCTCATCTTGACTCAATTCTCCATGGGGAGACATGTCGGCAACATGTGTTGGGCCATAAGGCGTGCCTCCAGTGTGTGTGTGATTGAGTTCGGGTTCGCTATAAGGCAATCCCATCAACAACATGCCGTGGTGAAACAAAGGCATCATCATGCTTACTAAGGTGGTTTCTTGGCCACCATGCATGCTGCTGGTAGAAGAAAAAACGCAGGCAGGCTTGCCGCTTAATTGTCCTGACAACCATAATGGGGTGGTGCCATCTAGAAAGTATTTCAGGGGAGCTGCCATTGCACCAAAGCGTGTGGGACTGCCTAAGGCTAATCCAGAGCAATGACTTAGATCGTCTAAAGTGGCGTAGACCGCTCCCGATTCAGGAATGGCAGGGGTTGAGGCTTCGCAGGTGGTCGATACCGGCGGTACAGTTCGAATGCGAGCTTCGATCCCTTCCACAAACGCTACGCCACGAGCGATATATTGAGCAAGTTGTGCGACTGATCCTGTTTTAGAATAATAGAGAATCAGAATATAAGGTAAGGACACAAGTAGCCTCCACACGAAAACGGGTGATCGCAGTATACGTGAGCAACCGAATTGACTCAATCTTCTCAACAATTGTAATGACAGTTGGCTTAAAAACAGATTATAATAAGACCATAGTATCGTAAGTAATCAACTCATTGACCATAGTTTTGTCATGAGTGTGAGGCGAGAGAAGACATGGGAATCACAGAACATAGCGAGACAGTGGTGGTGCAGTCGTCCAAGCCTGATGCAGGGATCCGGCTGACTCCGGCGGCAGAACAACGTGTGATGTCTTATTTGACACAGCATCATCACCATAGTTTGCGGTTGTCGGTGAAAAAAACAGGTTGTTCTGGTTTGTCTTATGTGTTGGATTATGTCGATGCTCCCATGGAGAATGATGTGGTTTTTCCAATAACGGCTGAGCATTCAGTGTGTATTGAAAAAGCCAGTTATCCCTATTTAAAAGGTTTGGAAATGGATTACGTCAAGCAGGGATTAAACTCAAAGTTTGTATTTCAAAATCCCAATCAAACCGGTCAATGTGGTTGTGGGGAAAGTTTTACGATCAACGAATGACCTCCTGTTTACTCTAAAACATCACTTTAAAGGCCTTAAAGGCTTTTTCTTTTTGTAAATCTTTGTTTTTTTGATAAAAATTTATGGATATGATTAATTCAATGTTTACATTCTTTATTAATATTGATATCATAGCGCCCATGGTGGTCTGTATATACGCTGTTTTAGGGTTTTCTCTGAATTTTTGGAGAATTATAGTATATAAAATGACACAAATAGTACTTCATATTGGGAGATGGTAGAAATGACAGTAACAATTAATCAAGCACAACAATCAAACGAGGCGTTGGTGCAACACGTTGTGAGTGTTGTGAAATCATACTTGAGTTCGGTTAATCTCAAAGATTCTAATTTGAATTTATATCAATTGGTTGTAGAAGAAATTGAAGGCCCATTGTTTCGTACGGTGATGGAATTGACGCGTTACAACCAATCTAAAGCAGCACGTGTGTTGGGTGTGAGCCGCGGTACACTTCGTACAAAGCTAAAACGTTATTTTGATGATGAATTCATCGGTACACGCGGATAAAAAACCCGGTTGCCCGTGTTACGGGCAACTTCTCCAAATGTTATTCCTTCCCATGCACAACCTTTTTTGCTATACTCTGCGCCGAAGTTGGTTAGACAATCGCACTAAATTTTTTTGGTGAGGAAAGTCCGGGCTCCATAGGGTATAGTGCCAGGTAACGCCTGGGAAGCGAAAGCTTACGGAAAGTGCCACAGAAAATATACCGCCTGATGATTCAGGTAAGGGTGAAATGGTGCGGTAAGAGCGCACCGCACGTTTGGCAACAAACGTGGCAGGGAAAACCCCACTCGGAGCAAGACCAAATAGAGATCCAGGCAATGTTTCATTGCCATACATGACCCATGTAGGATCTGGGTAGGTTGCTTGAGGCAAACGGTGACGTTTGTCCCAGATGAATGATTGTCCACGACAGAACCCGGCTTATCGACCAACTTTTTATTTTTTTGATCTCTTCCTGGAGAGATTTTCATCGGAACGCACTCTATGCTGCTTTGTCTTGATGTTGGAAATTCGCATATTTATGGCGGTTTATTTGCTGGCGACGACTTGGTGTTGCGTTTTCGACATACGTCTAAAGTCAGTACTTCGGATGAGTTAGGTATCTTCTTAAAAACAGTCGTACGTGAAAATGGCCTTGATCCTGATCAGATCAGTTCAGTTGCCATTTGCTCTGTGGTCCCTTCGTTAGAATATTCTTTACGCTCTGCATGCATCAAGTATTTTTCCATCGAACCTTTTTTCTTACAATCTGGTGTCAAAACAGGGTTAAACATCCAGTACAAACAACCGGGCGATGTGGGCGCTGATCGTATTGCTAACGCTATTGCTGCAACGCAGCAGTTTACGGGCAAAAATTTGATTGTGATTGATTTTGGTACGGCCACAACGTTTTGTGTGATTAACCAGCATAAAACATACTTTGGTGGGGCCATCTTACCAGGCATGCGCTTGTTTGTGGATGCATTATCTAAGCATACTGCGAAATTACCCATGGTAGACATCATCAAAATGGATCATGCTGTGGGTCGATCTACGGTAGATAGTATTCAATCCGGAGTGTTTTACGGCGCATTAGGTGCTTGTCGAGAATTAATTCAAAGAATCAAACAAGAACAGTTTCCCAATCAGCCTGTTGTGGTGTTGGCCACGGGTGGTTTCGCCTCTTTATTTGAACATCATCATTTGTATGATCATCATTTGCCTGATTTGGTTTTACATGGCGTGCGTTTTGCTGCGGAATTAAACGGACTGATTCTTGAGAAAACCACTCCGGTGTAAGGCATAAAAACGCAGCTGTTTTTTTTAAACTTGTATGCTAGACTTTTGGGCCCATACCCTCATCGCGTTTTTTAATGACTGCTGTACGTCATTTTTTCAAAGTCAAACAACTGTCACGTAAAATGTGTGCAAAATGCTTGAATATCTGTGTTGCGGGTGAACCTTAATTTATAGATGAGCAATGTGATTTTGCTTTGTTTTGGTATTGATGGAGATTTAAGATGAGTGATAATAGTCAGGAGTTATCAGAAGGTGGACTACTCCCTAGGGGCGGTACAAATGCGCCTGATTCTCCAGATCTTGGGGCATTAGCCGCTAGTGATCAGCATCGAGCCTCCGTGAAAGAGCTTAGAGGTGCGTATTCGGAACTAGGTAGACGGGGGGGCGGGAGATTACCTTTACCTTTACATGTCGACCATTCAAACACAGGATCTGTGTTACGTCGAACTTCATATGGCACAACAAATCGCTCATTAGTTCATGATCATCCGGATGACGCTTCATGTTTATCACTGGATTACACACCTTCACACTTTTCAAAGCCCACCCACAGCATACAAGAACAAAAAAACCAGTCTATTGCACAAGTAGGTCATGCTGTTGTTAAGCTAAGACTGAGAAAAATTGAGCTTAAGGAGAGAGTCAGCCTCCAAATGGCAACATCCGTGCAAGGCAACACTAAAAATGAGTTATTAGCTTGTGAGACAGAGTTGCAAGAAGCTGTAAAGCTTTTTATCGAACTCCAAGTGGCAGTAGACACACTGCCTATTGATCCGAATGGTTTAGAGGCTCAGATCAATCAGGCAAAAGCGCAGCTGCAAGCTCTTCTTAGATCAGGTAGGATGCAGCTTAATGAGAGCAAATCTAAGCGTAATTGGATGGGTTGGTGGTACGATGCGGATCAAGCACAAATTAAGCATAAAGCATTACTATCACTCCAGCACTTTGCAAAAAATCCTGCTTTAGAAGTCAAACTGGATACTGATGCTGACCTTGATGCTGTGCGTCTTGAGTTGTTGCGCTCGTTGTCAAACGCTTTTTTTGTCATGATGAATCTCAATGTGTCTGGGTTAAAAGACGTCCGTGTTTCCTCTACGTCGGGGGTAGGCGGATTGCGTGCTCAGAATGATGTCGAGGAGTCAGTTGAAGACAGTTTTGCTGAAATGAATAACTCATATCTATCCGATCGTATGGGTGATTTGACTGCGGAACATTTGGTGCAGATCAATGCAGAGATAGTGAGATATGTTAAAGACACACTATTGCCTTATGTCAGAACACAAGCAGAGAAAATTGGTCATAAAAATGACCGTTTACAATTTTGGGGCAATGCTTTGATGGCTTTGGCCACGGCTATTACCTTAATGATGGCCGTTGCCGCGGTTGTGACTGTAACTGGCGTGACTGTGCCCTCTGTCTTGATGACTTATGTTGCTGCCCTCAAAGCGAATACCTTGGTGTCCACCGCACTTTATTACGTGGCTGCCAAATTAAGCACTGATCTCTCGACAGCTGCTGCTGTCACCGCTGTGTCAACTGCTGGATTATTGGCTGCAGTAGGTAAATTTTCTCATCATATGGGTGAAACTCCGGCGCTGAAAAGAGATGTAGATGCTGCTGTTGATCACATTCAAGCAGTCATAGAGTCTCCAAAATTCGGCCAGTGATTCCAAAAGAATTGGAAAAACCGTTTTAAGCCCCCCGCAATGCGCTTTGCTTCTTGCGGGCTACGGTCTATCGAAGCAAGATATATTTCACCAAAATTCGTTAGGTAGCCCGCATGTAACGAAGTGAAATGCGGGGAGTGTGCTGACCAGTAATTTTCGGCTTTTAAATACTGATTAATAGCTGACGAACTGCTTTTTTCCCCTACGCTACGTCCCGCTGCTTGTCAGCGGGATCCAGTTTTTTATCAGCATCGCTGAAAGCACGGGACGTAGGCAGCAGAGTTCGCTGAATAATTCCTAAAATTGATTCGTGTGGGGTATACATTCCGCCAAAAATTCGTTGGGCAGTTTGGTAGCCCGCATGTAACATAGTGAAATGCGGGGAGTATGCTGACCAGTAATTTTCGGCTTTTAAATACTGATTAATAGCTGACGAACTGCTTTTTTCCCCTACGCTACGTCCCGCTGCTTGTCAGCGGGATCCAGTTTTTTATCAGCATCGCTGGATCCCGTGCATAAAGCACGGGACGTAGGCAGCAGAGTTCGCTGAATAATTCCTAAAATTGATTCGT
>CAZVEH010000011.1:32310-53249 GCA_964625775.1 uncultured Legionella sp.
AGCACGGGACGTAGGCAGCAGAGTTCGCTGAATAATTCCTAAAATTGATTCGTGTAGGGTATACATTCCGCCAAAAATTCGTTGGGCAGTTAAGTAGAGTTATCAATTGCCAATCAAACTCTTGTCTAGAAAACTCACACTCTTGGTTTCCACGATTTTTTTGCTATGAATGCACATAATTTCACTTTTTTTTTGACAAATGCCAAAAAAACACCCTATAGTGTATAAAAGTGGTATAATATACCAAAAAGTGGAGAATTGTGGGCCCTGCCCGACGACATTATGTTTCGTGGAATCAATGCAATACACATCGATGGCAAAGGTCGACTTGCTATGCCGACGCGATATCGCGAGGCTTTGGGCATGGAGTCTGGCCAATCGTTGGTGGTGACCATTGATACAGAAGAAACCTGTTTGTTGTTGTACCCATTAGAACATTGGCAAGCGATAGAAGAAAAAATACAACGTCTGCCTAGTTTTGATCCTGTATCACGTCGTATTCAGCGTTTACTGATTGGCCATGCTACGGATGTGGCTTTGGATGGATCTGGACGAATTTTGTTGCCGCAGGTATTGCGCGATTATGCGAAATTAGATAAACGGGTTTTGATGATTGGCCAAGGCTCCAAGTTTGAAGTGTGGTCGGAAAGTCTGTGGGAATCCCGTCGCGATCATTGGTTGAGTGAAGAATCCAATCGATTGGGGCAATTGCCCGATGAGCTTAAAACATTTTATTTATAAGACAGGGTCATGACACACAAACCAGTTTTGATAGAAGAGGCACTTGAAGCATTAAACATCGTTCCAAACGGCGTCTATATCGATGGGACATTTGGGCGTGGTGGGCATTCTCGATGCTTGTTAGCGCGGTTAGGGCCTCAAGGTCGATTGTATGCCATTGATAAAGATTGGGAAGCTATTGCGCACGCAAAAGCACATTTTTCTGCAGATATGCGGTTTCAAATTGCGCAAGGATCCTTTAGATCTTTGGCCGATTTGGCTCGACAATGGGGCATATACGGTCAAGTGAATGGGGTTTTACTGGATTTGGGTGTGTCGTCTCCTCAGTTGGATGACGCACAACGCGGATTTAGCTTTATGCAGACTGGTCCTTTGGACATGCGTATGGACGCTCAACAAGGATTGAGTGCCGCACAGTTTGTCAATGAAGCAGAAGAAGAGTTGTTGGCAAAAGTATTTTTTGAATATGGGGAAGAGCGGTTTGCGCGACGCATAGCACGTGCAATTGTCAGCGCACGTAGTTGTGCACCCATAGATGATACTGCGGTTTTGGCGGAGATTGTTAAGGAAGCGAATCCCAAATGGGAAAAGCACAAACATCCAGCTACCCGCGTATTCCAGGCCATACGAATTTATGTCAATCAAGAATTGACGGATTTGGAAGCCTGTTTAGATCAGTGTTTGGATGTGTTGGCTGTGGGGGGGCGTTTGGCAGTGATTAGTTTTCATTCTCTTGAAGACCGCATCGTCAAGCAGTTCATGCAAACAGCCGAACGTGGCATACCATTGCCAAGAGGGATACCGATGAAAGCGGTTGATATGCCAGCTTCTTTTCAGCGTATAGGAAAGGCTATCAAACCCAAAGAAAAAGAAATACAAGACAATGTTCGTTCGAGATCAGCCATATTACGAATAGGAGAAAAAAAATCATGAACGCCGCGGCAAGAGATATCAATCAAACCAACTTTTTTCATGGACAATTGGTAAATATGCGTTTATCTTTCGCAAGTATTTTGCGATTGAGTTTGATGGTGGTGGCCTTGATCAGTGCCTTGGCCGTGATTTATACCACCAATTACTACCGATTGACGTTAAGCCAATTAGAATCGACACAGCAAGTGTCGCATCAATTGAACTTGCAATGGGGTCAATTGTTATTAGAGCAGGCGAGTTTGGCCAGACCCTCGCGTGTGGAACTTTTGGCTACGGAACAACTAAAAATGTATTTACCAAATACAAAGAACATGGTTAGATTACAGACGAAATGAGTCAAAAAAAGATAGTGCATCATCGGATGCGATTGTGGGTAATTGGTGTTTTTTTTCTACTATTAGAAGGTGTGTTACTCTGGAGAATGGTTGATTTAACGGTGTTGCACCGGTCTTTTTTGCAAGGCCAAGGCAATGCGCGTAGTTTACGTGAAATAAATATCCCAGCCTATCGTGGGATGATCACTGATCGAGAAGGCGTACCTCTGGCGGTCAGTACGCCCGTTCAATCCGTGTGGGTCAATCCTAAAACATTTGCACCTACATCGCGACAATTAGCACGTTTGGCTCGTTTACTAGATATGTCCCCTGAGCAATTGAGTCGCTCTTTGCGTCAGGCGAAAAAGCATGAATTTCATTATTTACAAAGACAATTGACGCCAATGCGCGCTAAAGACATTGACGATTTAAAAATCGCCGGTATTAACTTCCAAGAAGAATTCAAACGTTACTATCCAGAGGCAGACAGTACTGCACAATTACTAGGGTTTACCAATGTAGATGACAAAGGGATTGAAGGTTTGGAACTCGCTTATCAACCTTGGTTAGAGGGGTTCAATGGTAAGAAACGGGTCGTGAAAGACAGGTATGGTCGCGTGATCGAAGAACTAGGAACCATTAAAGAACCGCGTGCTGGTCATACCTTACAACTGAGCATTGACCGACGCATTCAGTTTTATGCGTATCATGAGTTGCAAGCAACCATAGAGCACTTTGGTGCCAAAGCAGGATCTGTCGTGGTTTTAGATGTGAAAACGGGTGAAGTGTTGGCCATGGCCAATTCTCCTTCATTTAACCCAAATGCACGCAGTCGCTATCCATTGAACACCTATCGAAATAAAGCATTGACCGATGTGTTCGAGCCAGGATCGGTGATCAAGCCTTTTAGTATTGCCAGTGCATTAGAATCCGGTAAAGTTAAGCCAGACACCATTATTGATACCCGACCCAGTTGGATGATTGTTCATGGGCATACCATTCGTGATGTTCATCCTTATGGGGTTCTGGATGTGACAGGTGTACTCCGAAATTCAAGTAATGTGGGTGTGACCAAAATGGTGTTGCTCAGTCCACCAGAACAATTGATTCACTTACTTATGCGTTGTGGGATTGCACAACGTACTGAATCTGGTTATCCAGGGGAAAGCGAGGGTGCTATCGTGCAACCCAAAGAAGCGAATCCTTTTGTTTTAGCCACGTTGAGTTTTGGTTATGGCATGTCGGCTACCGCGATGCAAATTGCGAAAAGCTATATGATCTTTGCGAACCATGGTCGTCTGCCACCGATTCGTTTGATTCACCAAGATACGGAAGTAGCCGGCGAGCAAGTGATTTCTGCCAAAACTGCCGATGAAGTGTTGAAAATGTTAGAGAATGTGGTGCTGGAAGGAACCGGGCGATCAGCGAGTGTAAACGGGTACCGTGTCGCTGGTAAAACGGGTACCGCTCGTTTAGCAGGAAAACGTGGTTATGAAGAACGACGTTATATGTCAAGCTTTGTGGGGATTGCACCTGTATCAAATCCCCGTTTGATTGTGGCTGTTTTTATTACGGAACCGAGCAAAGGTGGGTATTACGGCGCGCAAGTTGCGGGACCTTTATTTTCTAAAGTCATGGGGTCTGCGTTGCGAATTTTGGACATTCCTCCTGATCAAGGCTAATGATGAAATTATCCTCTCTATTGCAACCCTGGGTGCCCACACTGTCTCAAGATTGTGAGATTGTAGGCATTCAAAATGATAGCCGCCAAGTCAAGCGTGGCGAGTTGTTCCTTGCATATCCTGGTGCGGTGACCGATGGTCGGCAATATCTGATTTCAGCATCAGAGCATGGCGCTGCAGCGATTGTGTATGAGCCAGCCCAATTTCCAGATCATGTGATCCTGCCGAATGATATTCCATGTATTCCTATGGCCCATCTTGCTTCACAACTGGCTGTATTGGCGAGCCGGTTTTATGCTCAGCCGTCGCATGCGTTGTCCGTGGCGGGCGTTACAGGCACCAATGGCAAGACAACCATTGCTTACCAGTTGGCGCAGGCGCATCAATTATTGGGTCAAAAATCTGCTTATATTGGTACGCTAGGTCAAGGTCGTCTGCCACAGCTTAGTCCACTCCACAATACCACACCGGATGCATTATGTTTACAACGTTTATTTAACGACTACCGGCAACAAGGCATACAACAAATTTGTATGGAAGTATCGTCGCATGCATTATCAGAGCACCGAGTGGATGAGATTGCTTTTAAGGAAGCCATTTATACCAATTTGAGTCATGAGCATTTGGATTATCATCAAACGATGGCGTCTTATGCCAAAGCCAAGGCCTCTTTATTTTCAAAATCATCTCTACAATGGGTGATTTTAAATCAAGACGATGACTATGTGCAGACGATGGCGCACGCTGTACCTAACACGGTGCAACAGTTCAGCTATGGCCTAAGAGAAAAAGCTGATGTGCGTGCATATAATTGTAAATTATATATCCATGGTAGTCAGTTTACGGTTGATTCGCCTTGGGGTCGACAGGAGCTGCTGATCCCTAGTTTAGGCGTATTCAATATTTATAATAGCTTGGCGGTGTATACCAGTTTGTTGGCCAATGGTTATCCGATCGCAGACGTTGTCGCCATCATGAGTCTCTTAAGCGCTTCGCCCGGACGTATGGAAGTAGTGGCACAAAAGCCTTATGTGATTGTTGATTATGCGCATACGCCTGATGCTTTGGACAATGTTTTAAAGACTGTGCTGCAGTTGAAATCAACGCCACATGCTAAAATCTGGGTCGTGTTTGGATGTGGTGGTGATCGTGACAAAACCAAACGGCCTGTTATGGGGCGCATTGCCAGTGCTGCGGCAGACCAACTCATTTTGACCAATGATAATCCTCGTCATGAAGATCCAAATAGTATCGTCCGTGATATTCAAGCAGGGATTCCTAAAGGTACCCCAAAGATGACAATATTGGATCGCCATACCGCCATTGAATATGCTTTGCAATCTGCGGCTGAGGAAGATATTGTGTTAATTGCTGGCAAAGGGCATGAAGACTATCAGATCATAGGAGATGAGCGCTTGTTTTTTTCGGATCAAGCCGAAGTACGACAGATACTGGGGATATAGCTTTGCGCATATCCCTGAGCCTTGTTTGGTAGTTACGATGCGTCAGAAATAGCGATACGTTCGTCAAAAACAAAACACTGTCCTTCCCAAAGAGATTCTTCTGCGGGAACAGACTTCATATAATCAATGATACCACCCTCAAGCTGATACACGTTTTCAAAGCCGAGCATCTTCAAGTAGGCAGTCGATTTCTCACAGCGGATCCCACCTGTACAGCACATGGCGATTTTTTTGTGTTTGTGATCCAACAAATGAGTTTGCACATACGCTGGAAAATCACGAAAATTTTCTGTCTGAGGATTGATGGCGTCTTTGAACGTACCATATTCTATTTCGTAAGTATTACGATTATCGATGAGCATAACTTCTGGATCCGCTAAGAGTTTATTCCACTCAGTAGGAGACAGGCGGGTTCCAGTTTGTGTGAGTGGATCAACATCTGGCACACCCAGTGTTACGATTTCTTTGCGGAGTTTTACTTTAGCTTTTTCATACGGCATCATGTCTGAGCTGGTTTCTTTGAAATATAAGCCTTCAAATCTTTGATCAGCTCGGATGTGAGCATACATGGCCTGCATATCTTCTGGCGATCCACCCATGCCGCCATTGATGCCCTCACTAGCTAACAAAATTGTGCCGAGAATCTGATGGGCTTTCATAGCTTCCAGCAAAGGTTCTCTTAGGTCTTCAAAATCGGGTAGGGGGCAGAAACGATAAAATGTAGCAATGATATAAGATTTCATAAGTGTTTATATGCAGTGTGAACGATTCAAATTAAGACAAATATTACTCTTTTTACCGAGGTTTTACAACAATTGCGTCGCTGACCTGTGCAAATCCCGGGACGTCAAGTTGGAAGTGCGGTAGATTCGCATACAACTGGCTTGAGCTACCGCCATCTAAGTTGATTGCATCGACACATTTGAGTGGATCATTTTTTAGGGTGTGAGCTAAATCTGTGGTGGTCATAGGCAAATTTTCTGTGACCACAATAAGGATTCGACCCTTGGCGTCAATCCCTAACGCTGAGCGATTGGCAAACCCCGGTTTGAGGGCTGGGATTTGGCCAGAAATCAGCAGACGGGGCCCTGTTTGGATGGCAAAATCGACCTTATTTTGGCGACGGAATTCATAAGGGGATGTGATGGTTGCAGTATGTTGTTTGATAGAGAATATCCACCACCAACTGATGCGTTTTAAAGGATTTAAAATGTTCTGATCACTAAGGCGCAACCCTAAGGGGATTTTATTGGGGCTAAAAAAACCACCATTGAGCGCGATCAAAGCGTGGCTATGCTGGGTGAATGCTTGCATGGAGGCATCAGGTTTGGCCAATTCTTTGGCTAAAACAAGACCGAGTTGATTTTTGTGTAAATCAATTCTAAAAGCATGGATGTGTGACCACTGAGACAGGGGCTGGGGGTCGAACTTATGATACTCGATACCAGGCATCAGAGTTTGCCAAGATGCGGCATGCGCCGCATAAGCCAGTAGCCAACACAGCAAAAGGTATTTGAAATGTATTGTTTTGCGTGCTCTAATCATGGTTATCTTGTATCCTTGACTCAAAGGACTACGCAAAACATATGTCAGCTGTCCCAAATTTAGGATTGATCTATGAAAACATTAACGCAAAATAACTCTAGTATCCCCTCAAAGTCAACAGATGAATTACATGACCTGTTGGAGGATATCCTCAGACGTGCAAAAAAAGTTGGTGCAACTGAGGCGGCTGTTGGGGTAAGTTTGGATAGTGGCTTTTCAGTGGATGTGCGCATGGGGTCAGTGGAAACAGTGGCTTTTAGTGAAGACAATAGTGTGGGAATCACTGCATTTGTTGGTAAGGCCAAAGGGAGTGCCAGTTCAAGCGATACGTCGCCTGAAGCGCTTGATGCGATGGTGGCTGCTGCGTATGAAATCGCGAAAGTCAGTGCATCAGATCCTTGTTTTGGCTTGCCTGATCCTGAACCCAAACATGATATGAGCAAAGATTTGGATTTGTATCACCCTTGGCAACTCGACCCGGCTGCTGCGATAGAGAAAGCGCTACAGTGCGAAGCACATGCGAGATCATTAGATTCTAGAATTGTAAATTCTGACGGAGTCAGTATTTCTACCTATGAATTTTGTATGGGGCATGCCGATACTCAGGGATTTTTGGGGATGATTCATTCTAGCCGCCATTCTGTATCGTGCTCATTGGTGGCCAAAGCAGCTGACAGTAAAGCGATGCAGCGCGACTATGACTATACCACCGCGCGGCATTTTGCAGATATGACGGATATGGATGCACTGGCCATGAGTGCGGTGTCACGCACAGTAAGTCGTTTGGGGGCACGCAAACTTAAAACCCAAAAAACTCCCGTGTTGTTTTCGTCTCGCGTGTCTAATGGGTTGATATCGTCGTTTATCTCAGCTATCAGTGGATATAATTTGTATCGTAAAAATTCGTTTTTACTCAATGCAATTGATGAGCAACTTTTCCCAAACAACATTCAGATTTATGAAAGACCTTGGCTGAAGCGGGGCTTGGGATCGGCCTTGTTTGATAGTGAAGGTGTAGCAACGCGGCCCAATGTGATTGTCAAAGATGGTGTGTTGCAGCAATACGTATTAGGTTCTTATGCAGCGCGTAAAATGGGTTTGAAAACCACTGCAAACCAGGGGGGCGTATTTAATCTAACCGTAGATGCGACTGCTGGTGATCTGAATGAGTTGTTACAAACCATGGGCCGTGGCTTATTGGTGACTGAATTAATGGGGCAAGGTGTTAATGTTTTGACGGGCGATTATTCCAGAGGGGCGTGTGGGTTTTGGGTGGAAAATGGCAAAATTCAACATCCCGTGGAAGAGATTACAATTGCTGGCAATTTGAGAGATATGTTACATCATATTGTGGCCGTGGGTCACGATATCAATCCAAATAGCTCGACGCATTGTGGTTCGATCCTGATTGAAGAGATGACGTTGGCAGGAAGTTAAATAAAAAAACTCTGAACCAGTTGGGCCGAACGGCCCAACCTACATGATGAATTATTTGTCGTTCTTATCACGGAAAATAATTCTGCCCTTGCTCAAATCATAAGGTGTGAGCTCAATTTTGACTTTATCTCCGGTCAAAATGCGAATGTAATTTTTTCGCATACGGCCTGATATATGAGCTGTGATAATATGACCGTTTTCAAGCTCTACTCGAAACATTGTATTGGGTAACGTATCAATGATGGTACCGAGCATTTCTATATGATCTTCTTTCGCCATAAGGCTGTGTTCTCCAGTAATTGAGGGAATCTAATGCAAATAGTGCATAATACTGAACAAAATTGCAATAGAAATTTTTAACTATTCAGAACCCTTGAGTGAAAGGTCATATTTGGTGAATAGATACGGCTTATCTTTAAGCTCTGTCCACTCAGCTCTGACAATTTTCTCACGTAAGCATGATAGCTAAGACATCATTAAAAAACGTGGCTAAAAACCGAACCGGTTTACCGGTTCGGGTGTCTTCGAACTTAGAGCGACGGAAACGCTGGATTAAGCGGCCATACTTTTGATTTTAGTAGACAGGCGGCTTTTGATTCTGGATGCTTTGTTCTTATGAATGAGCCCATTAGAAGCGGCTTTATCAATGACAGGCTGAGCATTTGCATAGGCAGCACGCGCAACTTCTTGATCACCTTGCTCAATAGCCTTGATAACATGTTTTACGAAAGTGCGATACATAGAACGTGCACTTGTATTACGCTGACGTAATTTAATATTTTGACGGGCACGTTTGATTGCCGACTTAATATTTGCCACAAAAATCTCCATAGATAAAACAAAATTATTATCAGGATCATGCCTAAGCTTGTGGCTTTTGTCAATAGAATTGGAAAAATCTTTGCGGTTGCGGATTTTGGGATGAATCAATAGAATATAGGAATGTTATACAAGTTAAAATCTGCGTAGGTGTTTAGGACGTTTATCAGATCACGCAAAAAATGCAAGGTTGAGGGTTGTATAAATCCCGTTAAAATACCTCTTCACCTAAGGATATGTTTTGAAACAAGCCAGCTTATTACGATCCACTTCTTTGGTCTCATTGATGACCTTTATTTCGCGTATTTTGGGTTTTGTGCGCGATATGCTGATTGCACAAACATTTGGTGCCTCTCCAGGCATGGATGCATTTTATGTCGCCTTCAAGATTCCCAATTTTATGCGACGTTTGTTTGCGGAGGGTGCTTTTTCCCAGGCTTTTGTACCTGTATTGGCAGAGTATCAAAAAACACGTACCCTAGATGAAGTTCGATTGTTTTTGGCCAGAATTGCGGGCACGTTGAGCGCGGTATTAACCTTGGTCACTTTATTTGGTGTGGTTGCATCGCCGATTATTGTTAAAATTTTTGCGCCTGGTTTTGGGGGAGATACTGATCGATTTGTGTTGGCCAGCTCAATGTTGCAATTGACGTTTCCATATTTGATGTTGATTTCTTTAACCGGTATGGCCGGGGCTATTTTAAACACGTATGGGTATTTTGGGGTCCCTGCTTTTACACCGGTATTTTTAAATATCAGTATGATCTTATGTGCCCTGTATCTGAGCCCGCATTGCGCGATACCCGTAGTGGGCTTAGCTTGGGGCGTTCTGATAGCAGGTATTGTGCAGTTATTGTTTCAAATGCCTTTTTTATATCGTCGCCAATTATTGATCCGACCCCGTTTAGGCCGCCGCGATCCTGGTGTACATAAAGTCCTAAAGTTAATGGTTCCTGCGCTATTTGGGGTGTCGATCGCGCAAATCAATTTATTGGTTGATACGATGTTTGCTTCTTTTTTACCCGTCAGTTCGGTGACTTGGTTGTATTATACTGATCGGCTCACTGACTTTCCTCTAGGCGTATTTGGCGTAGCAATTGCTACGGTTATTTTGCCCCATTTATCGCGCCGGCGGACAGAACAAAATTCCGAACATTTTTCACGTGCATTGGATTGGGGTTTGCGCCTGTTGTTATTAATTGGCATGCCTGCTGGTGTGTGTTTGGTGGTATTTGCAATGCCGGCAATTGCATCGTGTTTTGCGTATGGTAAATACAGTGCTTTTGACGTGCTACAAACACAGAAAAGCTTAATCACACTTGGCCTGGGTGTGCCAGCGTTTATGATGGTCAAAGTTTTGGCTTCGGGATTTTATGCATGCCAAGATATCAAAACCCCCGTGAAAGTGGGTGCGGTGTGTATGATATTGAATTCTGTCTTGTGCGCTTTATTGATCAAACCTATGGCGCATGCGGGCTTAACACTGGCTTCATCTATTGCCAGTTATGTGAATTGCGGAGCGTTACTGGCGTTATTGATCAAGCGTGATATTTTTCAATTACAAAAGGGTTGGTGGCGGTATGTTGTGCAATTGATGATTGCAAATCTAGCTGTAATCGTCTATTTGTTTGCTGTACGAGCTGATTTGATGTACTGGATGAATGCGACGCGATTTTCCAGATTGGGATTATTAATGCTACATGTGGGTATTGCCGGTATCATTTATATTGTAAGTTTGGCTATTTGCGGGGTGCGCATTGCGCAATTTCGCGGACAAATTAGGATCGAATCATGAAATCTCATCAGTTTTATCAAGCTTTTTCAAAACAGGCCATTTCCGTTACTCTTTTTACGTTAGAGGAGTATACCGCGTATTCTTCTTTTTCAGAGCATGAACGCCGCGTTTTAGCTTCCTTGCAGTTTGGTGCGAAATTGGGAGATGTGGCGCTTATTGTAAATGCAAAAGGATCATTGGACAAAGTTTATATTGGTGCGGGTGAGTCTTCAGATATTCTTGCCATTGCGTATGCCGTGATGAAGTTGCCCGCAGGCTCCTATCAGTTGACTAATACTGTGTGCGAGCGCGCCATTTTGGCTTGGTCATTGGCACAATATCATTTTGATGCATATCAAAAGGTAGCTATTATGCCGAGAGTCTTAGAGATCAATCCCAAATACTTACCAGATATTTTTGCGCAAACGGATGCGGTGTTCATGGTTCGAGATTTGGTAAATATGCCTCCGAACGCATTGAATCCTGAGTCTTTGGCGCAGGCTGTACACACATTAGCAGAAACTCATCAGGCCCAGTACCATGTGTGGGTTGGAGACGAATTATTAACCCATAACTTCCCCGCCATTCATGCGGTAGGGCGTGCTGCTGCTTCTGAACCGCGACTTATCTCGTTAACTTGGGGAGATGAAGCGCATCCCCGGGTCACTCTGGTGGGCAAAGGAGTTTGTTTTGATTCAGGGGGGTTGGATTTAAAAAATGCCGCGGGTATGCGTTTGATGAAAAAGGATATGGGGGGTGCTGCACATGTGATCGGTCTGGCCCATTGGTTGATGACCAAAAAAACACCTATACGCCTACAAGTTTTGATTCCAGCAGTCGAAAATGCAGTCAGCGGCAATGCCTACCGACCAGGAGATGTGCTGACGATGCGAAATGGCATGACGGTTGAAATTGACAATACCGATGCAGAAGGGCGCTTGGTGTTGGCAGATGCTTTGGTCAAAGCATGTGAACACAACCCTGAATTAATCATTGATTTCGCTACATTGACCGGTGCTGCGCGCGTTGCTGTGGGCACGGAGATCGCAGCAATGTTTTCTAACAATGATGCTTTGGCAAGCGAGGTTCAGGACTATGGCATGCGTTTCTTGGATCCTGTGTGGCAATTACCCTTGTTTGCTGGATATCAATGTTTGTTTGAATCAAGAATTGCGGATGTGGCAAATTCGTCGCCTTCTCCGTATGGCGGCGCGATTGTTGCGGCTTTGTTTTTGCAATACTTTGTCCAGCCTGAGATTGATTGGTTACATTTCGACATCATGGCTTGGAATGTGTGTTCGCGTCCAGGCAAACCTGAGGGTGGCGAAGCAATGGGGCTATTGGCGGTAGGGCATTATTTGTTAGAACGGTATGGCCCGAAGCGCCAATGATCGTTTGCGCTGAATAGCGTGGTTTCAAAAGAGCTCTAACGTGGCGCTTTTAGGATTCATGCTCGGATTTCTTCCATAAAGAATCTTGTTGCAAATCATTGAGCATGCTTCTTACTGTATGTAATGGCAAACCCATTACGGAGTAGAAACAGCCCTCAATGTGTGAAATAAATTGGCCGATATAGCTTTGGATACCATAACTGCCTGATTTATCTTTGTAATTGTCAGTCATAAGATAATGCTTGATATCTTGGTCAGTCATATGAGAAAAAGTGACCAACGTTGTATTGATTTCAATTTTCTGGTACGTGTGAAAAGTGAGTCCTACACTGGTAATGACTTCATGCGTTCGACCAGAATATCGTTGTAGCATTTGAAATGCATCTTGTAGGTCACGGGGTTTTCCTAAAATCACATCATCCAAAACCACTTCAGTATCTGCGCATAATACTGGCAGGACTGGGAGATGATCGCGCGTGATTTTATCCCAAGCTGCATCCCCTTTTTCTTTGGTAACGCGCTTAGAATAGGTAGTCGGGCTTTCATTGGGTAGGACAACTTCCGGTGTGTCAATGAGGAGTATCTCAGATGATACTTCCATTTGATTAAGTAATTCTTTGCGTCTAGGACTTTTTGAAGCCAAATAAATTTTCATACATGCATTTGATTTGAGAAACCTTATTTTAGGTTCTTTTGAATCATTGAACAATGGGTTGTAGGGTATTTAGGGTGAGGACATATGCAAAATTATGAAGAGATTAACCATGTGGCATGTATTTGTCCAATATTCTGATTAAATCCGGCTTGTTTATCAGGATAATTTATCAACACAATAGCCCTGTATTTTTACACGCAAAGAATATAGTTGCTAACGAACTCAATGTTGATATGGGGTTTGACGAGTACATAAACGAGCACCCTCGTTCACTTTAGGTGACGTTGCCCAGTCTATCTATCAAAATGTGCAAGTTGCTTCATTGTTTTATTTAGACTATCTTTAAATAAGTCTTGTCCATTTTGAGCGATTTATACCTGCTTATTGTAGGAGTATCTATGAGGCATAGAAGTCATCATCATCTTGGTGATCTGGAATATAATAATCCTCACGCGGATCGATTCAAAGGCAAACGTCCAAAGCATTCTAATGGGTTTTCTCGGATCGCTTTTGTCATGCAAGGCGGTGGAGGAATGGGCGCTTATCAATTTGGCGTATTGAAAGGTTTGGTGGAAGGCGGATTTGAGCCGGATTGGATCTCGGCCACATCGATTGGTGCGATACAAGCAGCTATATTTGTTGGCAATACGCCTGATCAACGGATTGCGAAATTAGAAGAATTTTGGGATAGAGTGTCGTTGTATTCTCCATTTGATATTTGGGGACATGACCCTATGACGACTGATCATTATAATAAATGGAGCTCTACTTCTGCATTGCTTTTAGGACAACCTGG
Organism: uncultured Legionella sp.; assembly: GCA_964625775.1. Lineage (GTDB taxonomy): Bacteria > Pseudomonadota > Gammaproteobacteria > Legionellales > Legionellaceae. The sequence goes on from CAZVEH010000011.1 coordinate 45,861, forward strand.
ATTTTTTCATCCTCGCTGGGTTTCTCCCTATTTCCAAGTAGCAGGCACCCCTGCGACCCTGAGTTTTTATGATACCTCGCCCCTGCGGCAAACCTTAGTTGATTTGATTGACTTTGAACTGTTAAATAGAAGCTTGACGCGTTTGAGTTTGGGTACAGTGCAGATCAGTACAGGCCATTTGATTTATTTTAATAATGTTCATTATAAAATCGCTCCCGAACATATTATGGCTAGCGCAGCCTTGCCGCCTGGATTCCCTGCGGTGGAGATTGGTGGAGAATATTACTGGGATGGCGGGATTCATTCTAATACCCCACTAGAAGTTATTTTTGATGCTAAACCAGCAACAGACACATTATGTTTTGTCATTGATTGTTTTGGTGGCGTGCCGTTTATTCCGACCAATATGGCGGGTGTTGATGAACGCACAAAAGACATCAAATACAGTACGCACGCTAGGCGAGTGATCAAAAATCATATGCGTCGTCAGGCGTTGCAAGCTGAGTTACAAAAAATTGCAAAATATGTTAGCCCTGAGCAGCGACAGGAGATTGCCGAACTACTGGATATAGAAACACCCCATCATCATACGTTGGCGCATATTGCGTATAGCAGTCGCATTCATCGTGGGGCAGCCAAAGATTATGATTTCTCGCAAGTCATTATCAAAAAACGCATCGATGTGGGGCACCGAGATGCAAAATTGGTGCTGGCTGAATCGCATCTTTGGAATTATCCCTGCGAAACAGAAGCATTTAGACTGTATGAAGCACCAAATAACCTGGTCAGGTATTTACGAGCAGATGATTGATTTTCTATAGTTCGACGGCATTGGAATGCCATAACAAACATATTTCAGGAGAATAGGGCATGACGAATAAATTAGAACATCGAGAGTATCAACGGGTGGCATTGGTTTCTGGAGGAATGGGTGGTATAGGCACAGCGATTTGCCAGGCTTTGGCGTCTTCAGGCAATAAAGTGATCACCACGTATCATAAAAGTGGCGATCATGATCATGCAACCCGATGGCAAGAAGAGCAATCTCAACTTGGGTTTGATATCGATAAAGTCTATGTTGATATTTCTGATCCTTCAGCTTGTCAGTCTGCGGTCGAGGAGTTGCTGCAACGGTACGAAAAAATCGATATTTTGGTCAACAATGCCGGTATCACACGAGATAAACTTTGCCATAGAATGGCGATAGAAGATTGGCAACAAGTGATTTCAGTCAATTTGAATAGCGTGTTTTATTTAACCAAACCGGTTTTAGATTGCATGATGCAGAATACCTATGGACGTATCATCAATATTTCCTCTATCAATGCACAAAAGGGTCAGCGTGGACAAGTGAATTATTCTGCTGCCAAAGCCGGCATGCACGGCTTTACCAAATCTTTGGCACAAGAAGTTGCTGGTAAACAAATTACGGTGAATACCATCTCACCAGGCTATATCAATACTCAAATGGTGATGTCAGTGCGTGAAGATGTTCGGGATCAAATTATTGCTGATATCCCCGTGGGTCGTTTAGGTGAACCCAAAGAAGTAGCTCGAGTCGTAGCTTTTTTAGCAGATGATGCTTCTGCATTTATCACAGGTGCAAATATCGCGGTGAACGGCGGGCAGCACGTTTCCTAACTAAAATCCCAGGGCAAATAGCTCACACCATTAGCGAGGCACTTATGAAAAACAAGCATTCGCAAACAATCCCTGACCAAAATCAAGTCTGGCACCAATTACAGGCTACGCAGCAAGTGATGCTGCAGCTGTTTATCAAAAACATGGAATATATGATGATGTTCGGAGTGAATGATAATCGGCCCTTGCACCAGGATAAATCTGAGATGGTTCATGCTGGTACGGATTGGATGGTGCAGTCTGCAGAGGAGGTTTCTAAAACGATGCAAAGCATGTTGAATGCTTACGTCACAGGGGTTTTTGAGCTGGGTCGCTGGGCAGGATCTTATTCAGAGGCAAATGCAATAATAGCCGGTTTAAAGGGAATTTAGGTAAAAAAAAACCCAGGTTACAATCACGCAATCCTGGGTTATTTGACCATCGTTTAGACTATCTGTTTTATCAGACGCAAAACGATCATTGGAATCAAAATTTGATTAAACCACTTCAACTTCTTCAGCCTGAGGACCTTTTTGGCCTTGGCCTGGTTTAAACATAACTGCTGCGCCTTCAGACAAGGTTTTGAAACCACTGCCTAGAATAGCACTGAAGTGAACAAAGTAGTCTTTGCCATTGCTTTCAATGAAACCAAAACCTTTGCTTTCATTAAACCATTTTACTGTACCACGAACTTTATCTGACATTTAATTTACCTTAATTAGCTGGAAGTTGATTGTAACATTTAAAATATGCAATTGCCAAGGCTTTTGAGACATCACTATTGTAATACTCATAAACTGACTCATGCACATACTTAAGACTACACTAATTTTATTGACTAGGATAGAGTCTATTTCGAATAACATCCGTACATGATAAAAAAATCGCAACTATTCACCCTACCAGAACCGTTCGGCCTTAGAAGGATGCGGAGCATCCGTCTTTGAGGCTTACTTTCAAAATGCATAACCCTTCGAGTCGCCGCAAAAGCGGCTCCTCAGGGCGAACGGGTGAGTAGTTACTGACTGACTTGATTTTGAATGGTTTGCCAATTTTTAATCTGAGCTTTATGCTTGATTTCTTCTGGAAGTTGATTCAATTGTGCTTCTGCGGCTTCTCGTGTAGCGTAGCTGCCATGCAATCCAATGTATGTGCCAGATTGTGATTTCACCTCGGCATTATGTTCGTTTTTCGGCGTTTTAAGCAGTTGGTTGGCAACTGGTGCAGGCTTAGTATCATCTGCGATCTGAATGGTATATCCATTTGGACTTTGGTTGTCTACCCATATCCTGTCTTCATCTTTGGATGCCACAGGTGTATTCGTAATCCCCAAATGATAACTTTGGGGCACGACAACCGTTTTTGGGGTTTTGTAAGAACCAGTATCTACAGCGGATGGACTGGGGGTATAGGTGGTGTCGTATCCTTCAGGGTACAATTGGTTGTTTTCGCCTTCAGGCAATGAATCCCAAAAATAGGGGCTGTTGTTTGTTCCGTCTAGCATACAACCAGATAGAGACAATATGCATACAGACACACAAGATAATCTTAAAAGTTTGAACATAATCAGGATCCTTGTATAGTGAAAACTTATCCCATACTAGGATTATCTGCACTTTTGCAATAAACTTAAGCATAATTGAACTATTTTGCTAATAGCCCATCTAGATAAAAAGGGAAGAGATTTAAATTTATGTGGACACATCGTCGATCTGGTCAAACCCATCAGCGAGGTCACCTTGATCATCGCAATCCTTATGAGAGAGATAGGACTCGAGTTATCCATTGTCCCGCATTTCGACGCTTGCAGCGGAAAACCCAAATTTTGGGCACAGACGAAGGAGATTTTCATCGAACGCGGCTGACGCATTCTTTAGAAGTGTCTTCCATCGGTACAAGTATTGTTCGTAGTTTGTGGATGAATCAAGACAATCACGCGCATACCTCTTTATTGCCTGATGATGATCTGATTTCGGTGATATGCTTGTTGCATGATATCGGCCATCCGCCTTTTGGTCATGGTGGTGAAGTTGCCTTAAACTACATGATGCGCGAGCATGGTGGTTTTGAAGGAAATGCGCAAACATTGCGGCTTTTATCCAAAGTAGAAACCAGTTATGGCGCATTTGGTCTTGATTTGACTCGCCGCTCGTTATTAGGGATTTTAAAATACCCCGTCCCTTGGTCACTAGTTGCAGCCATTACTCAGCCAGAGGACACCCTAGAATTCAAAAGGAATATTCGAATCAATGATTGGTTACCGCCAAAAGCGTATTTTGATACTGAACAAGCAGAAGTGGACTGGATCTTGGTTCCTTTTCAAGATCACGACAAAAAAGTCTTTCAATCCTTGACCTTTGCGCCTGCGCCAAAGCAACATGGTCTTGCGTCTTATTATAGTTTTGATTGTTCTATTATGGATATCGCAGATGATATTGCGTACGGCGTTCATGATTTAGAAGATGCGATTCATTTGCAATTAGTAACACGAGAGCAATTTGATACCCCTAAGTTACGAGAAAGCTTGAGCATCACACCCTGGGTCAATCAAGAAACACAGCTGATCGACCGTTTGTTCGCCCATTCTTTATCTGATCGCAAAGCAGCGATAGGGGAATTGGTCAATTATTTTATCACAGCCGTTGGCATAGGGGTGATCAATGAACGCTTTGAGCATCCTATGTTGCAATATAATGTGGTTTTGGATGCAACGGCTAAGCCTCTATTAGACTATTGTAAAGATTGTATCTACAAATATGTGATTGATTCGCAAGAAGCGCGAACGTTTGAATATGGGGGACAAAAAGTAGTCATGCGTTTGTTTGAAGCGTTTAGCTCTAATCCGGAAAACTTATTGGACGCCAAAAATAGGGTGTTGTTTCAACAAGCCACAGATACTTCAGCCGCTTTTCGCGTTATTTGTGATTATATTGCAAATATGACAGATGAATACGCTTATAGGATGCACGAGAGATTATTTGGATTTAATACCCGAACGATCTTTGAGCGTTTATAATCAACATCGCTCACAAAGGATCGCTATTACAGGAATCTGTTTGGTCTGACGCTCAAATGTGGCGTCCCCAAGGGGATTCGAACCCCTGTTGCCGCCGTGAAAGGGCAGTGTCCTAGGCCTCTAGACGATGGGGACAGTATGTGTATATCTTGGTGGAGCTAGGCGGGATCGAACCGCCGACCTCTTGCATGCCATGCAAGCGCTCTCCCAGCTGAGCTATAACCCCCAAACTGTCGAACGCGCGAAGTATACGTGAGGGTGGCTTTCGGTGTCAAGACTTTTTCAAACATTTCTTTTCTTCTGTACAGAGAAGGTGGCTTCCGACCAACTACCTTGAATAAAAAGCACATTTTAGTTATAATATGCCACCACTTTGTCTAAATTAGACGCTGTTTGATATGACCAGGTTATCTTATGTGTTTTTTTCTATTCATCCCGAGTTTGAATCTGGTTGCCAGCATACCGCATTTGATCACTGGCTCCCGATTGATAAGCCAGTTGAGAGTTGGATCTCGCGCTTTTTAAGTGCCACGCCTATTAAAAGCGGTGATTTATGTAAAACAATTCTGAAAGCACATCATATTTCTCGTAGTAAGATTGATTTGAGAAATTTGACGCTACCTAGGAAAGCGTTTTTGTTGTCTTTGGAATTCATGAAGGCATTTGATCAGATATGTCGAGAGGATGCTAGGTGGCATAAGTTATTGTCTTGCCTGCTGGATGAGTTAAATGACTTAATGTATCGTAGCGGCGGCTATGCGCTGGGCATTAATTTTTCGGAAGTTTTTCTTCAAACCGATCAAGGTCTACCTTCGCATTATCGCCCAGATCGCGATCGCTTGGTCACCTCTGTGGAGGAGTACAAATCATATACCAGTTTGTTTTCTTATCAATTTGCCAAAGCGTGTTTGGGACGCTTCTTATCTGTTCCAGGTCCTTATAGTAGACCCTATAATAGACAATCGACGCATGAAGATTTGATTGTGCCTGAGCATTATTTCAATCATGCGTATGAAGCTGAGTATTTCATTAAAGCGGGTTTGGGAGCAGAGCAAGTACAACTGATGCTTACCTTTGGACCTGAAGTAGTGATTCGTGATTTGAATCAATCTCTAAGATTCCTTAGTCAAAACAAAACGCTACAAGAAGTCATCTTTGTTTTTCAAGCTCAAAGATACGCGGACTTATCGGTACGAGAAGACATCTTCAACGTGATGTGGTGTTTCTTTAGTTATTACAAATGTCAGTTTTTACCGCATATCCTATTATTGACACAAGTATCGCCCGGCCTGTCCTTAAAAGACCATGCGCCTGATAGATCGCAAGAACAAAATGCTACCTCGCCTTTGTGGGGAGGTGTTGGGTATTATATGTCGTACTCAGAGTTTTCAGTGTCCCGGTTTGCGCGCATTCAAACACGCGTTCAAGAGCAATCAAAACCTATCTTGTCTCATCTTGCGACAGATCTTATTCCACAGCCACAAAAGATTGGACCGTATGTGATCCGAACAGGGGAGCCTGGAGGGCATTACCGCGTGTCCAAACGTTTTGATGCCGAGCAATTAAAATCACAACTGACATTTAGCGTGACCCAGCAGTATGAGCAGAGCAGTGATTTGAACCAAACGCAAGTATTGACCCAGCAGCAGGAATTAGCGCAAACAGTCAATGCCACGCAACAACAGCAATCCCGTATGGCAATAATTGGTTTAGGGCGTGATTGTACGGTTCAAATGTTTATGGACAAAATAAAAGAGCATGTTCAAAACAAACTGTCTACCAATGATATGTCTATCATCAGCAATCGTCATTCTTTCACGCAATATCATTTAAAAAACAATTTTACGCGAAAATTGTTCGATGATCGGGTTTTTTTAGAAACTGTGGTTGGCACAATTTTTGGTCGCTTCAAAGTGGGGCTTCGTCATCACTCTTTTGCACAAATTGATTCGTATTGTGCGGAAGCATTATTGCAGCAGATCGAGTCTATTGCAGATGGCTTGGATCAAGAGCGCGTGCTGCTTGAGAAAGGTATGGCGATCCAGGGCTTGTCGTTATCATTGTGGGTGCCCACTTTGTATGGTTATGTTGGACAGGTAGTCGTACCGCCACCTATCCAATCGGATACTCTTTTCATTCGGACCTTGACCCCCGATTCCTTTGAAAAGGTGATACATATAAGGGCGCTCATCCAAATAAAAGATCTTTCTGATGTAAGCGAAGAAGACCAGTATATGTGGGTGGCTTTGGCGCGATCACTATTGGGCGAATTCGAATCGGAAATGGATTGGTCTGAAAATGTCTCAAGTTTTCGGTTGCGACAGTTGCGTCAGTTGATACTTTACTATTGCCATTCGCCCCAGGATTCGGCGATTTTAGATGAATTTTTATCTTATTTTTCTGAATTTCATCGTGATCATTTGAAGATTTTCCTGTGCATGATCATCAAAGGCCATCGTTTTAATGTAGAGCGTTTTTTGATTTTATTGACCGAGCTTAAACAAAGATCACTTTTAGATAGTTTTTATAAGATTTATTTCCAATATGCTCAAAGCATTGGGTCTGTGGCCGACCTTTTACGTTCTGAGGAAAAAAACATTTGGAGTTCTGGCTTTGCTTATGCTGTAAAACCTATATTTTCTATGGGTGTTCCAGAATACTCTGAATTTGTACGCGCATTTACTAACAAGAATCTGGTCATAAATCGCCCGTTGTATCTTGTACTGATGGAGCGCACGCCGCACGCATTATCA
>CAZVEH010000012.1:0-52707 GCA_964625775.1 uncultured Legionella sp.
ATTTTACGTGTACCACACGACAGGAGATCCCTCGCTGCGCTCGGGATGACGTGGGACTTGAGCGATAATGAATTGATTGTTAATGACTCGTGACGCGTACTGGTCAATGTCATTACTCACTCGTTCGGGTGGGGTGAGTAATTACCACTGAATTCACTATAAGTGCTCACGATTGCGCAGTGCACTGCCAATGGTATTGCCATCTAGAAAAGCCAGCTCACCTCCGGAAGGAATGCCGTGTGCCAATTGACTGATTTTGAGGGGTAAGTCACGAAGTTGTTCTTGGATAAAGTGGATGGTGGTTTGGCCTTCAATGCTTGGACTCAAAGCCAAAATAACTTCTTGAATCTGAGCGTTTCGCGCATAGGTGCGTAACTGTGGTAAGCCAATGTCCTCTGGTCCTATGCCATCAATAGGGGATATTTTACCCATTAATACAAAATAACGACCGTGGTAGAGCATGCACTGTTCGATGGCAATGACATCACTGGGACTCTCTACGACGCATAGTGTCGAGGGCTCTCGATGGGGTGCCTGGCATATATCACAAATGGGTTGGGTGGTGAAATTATTACACAGTTGACAGTGGGTGATGGATGACATGGCGTCTTGTAGACATTGCGCCAAATGCAATCCGCGCGGACGTTGGTGTTGCAGAAGATGAAACACCATACGCTGCGCTGATTTTGGCCCCACGCCTGGTAAGCAACGAAATGCTTCGACCAGGCGAGATAACGCATCCATGGATGATTATAGTCCTTCTTGATCTTTCATGAAATCAGTTGGGATGTTCAATCCAGCAGTCAACTGGTTGATTTTTTCTTTGGAAATTTTTTCTACTTGACGGACTGCATCATTAACTGCTGCGGCAACCAGATCTTCTAGCATTTCAACTTCTTCTTCCAATAATGATTTGGCAATATTCACTTTAGACACATCATGTCGGCCATTCATATGCACTTTGACCATGCCGCCGCCAGACTTGCCTTCCACGCTCAATTGAGTCAACTCTTCTTGCGCTTTTTTCATGCGATCTTGCATTTTCTGGGCTTCGTCTAATAGTTTATTGAGGTTGCCACCTAAATCACTCATCTTGTCCTCTCTTGTTTGTTTGTATCTGAGCTCAACATTAAAAAACCAGTGAATTGGCGGTGAATTTACGTTACTTCGCAAACCTGCAATGTAGAGTACAGTGCCAATTTAAGCCAGTTGAGTCCGTCGAAACGGTATGGTAACAGATTTTTAAATCGATGTCAGTGTTCTGTTGCAGAGATTGAATCTTTGATCAAATCCGCCGAAAATTCCTTTTGAATCTGTTGAAAGACCGGATCAGCATGCAGTGCTGCAGACATCGCCTCCTGTGCTTTGGTATCCGCTATTTTTTTCTGTGCGGCAGGAGAAGTCAGAACAATATCTTGGTATTCAAACGTTAAGCGAATGGTTTCATTGTAATAGGCGCTCAATGCGTCTTGTATGCGCGAGATCACCGGTGCTGTGAAGAGGGATTGATGAGCTTTTTCTGTTTTGAGTCGCACTTGTCCTGTGGTTTTTTCAAGCAGTTCGGTTTGCTTGAGTGCGGTTAATGCCAATCCCGTTAATTTTAGTAAGGTAATGATGTCAGCCCAGGATGCTTGCGCAGATGGTGATGGTGCTGGAGATAATATTGGTTCTTCAATGATTTCTGGGTTAATACGTTCAGGCTGAGCGATCTTTTGTAGGTCTAACTCGCTGGGTACTTCTGGTGCAACTACCGGTGTAGGCTCGAGCACGATTTCTTCTACCACGGCAACGGGTTGTTCTTGCAGCACAGCGGGTTCTGGTGAGGTAGAAGGTTTGGAATATAAAGGTGCTTGATAAGCCAAGGTGGGGCCGGTGCTTGTTGTTGCTGGTTTAAATGTATACATACGCAAGAGCAACATTTCAAATCCAACCGCCAAAGTGGGCGCATAAGCCAAATCATTGATGCCTTTAAGACCAATTTGATAGAACAACTGGGTGTCTTCGGGCGATAATTGTTGACCAAAGACGATAATCGCGGGATCTGCTTCGATATATTCCGGGGCAGCAGGTAAGGCCTGTACGACGGCAATGCGATGCAAATAAGACAATAACTCATCCAATACATACCGAAAATGGCCATTGGATTGCGCAATGTTACGGCTAATGACCATGAGTTGTTCAGGATTATGATCGATCAGTGCTTGGACCAACTGCCGTGCATAATCTTCAGTGGTTTGTCCTAGTAGCTCAGCGATATCAGCGGCTTTCAAGGTATCTGCACGACCGGCCAGACTTTGATCCAACAGGCTCAGAGCATCACGCATACTTCCTCGTGCTGCTTTGGCAATTATAGCCAGTGCTTGTGGTTCATAAGCGATGTTTTCATCCTTAAGGATGGTTTGTAAATGTCCGACGATCACAGGATCAAGCACATGCTTTAAATGAAATTGCAGGCAGCGAGACAAAATCGTAATAGGTAACTTTTGAACATCAGTGGTTGCCAGTAGAAATTTGACGTGCGCTGGCGGTTCTTCCAATGTTTTTAACAAGGCGTTAAAACTATGCTGGGACAGCATGTGTACTTCGTCAATCAAATAGATTTTATAACGGCCAATTGAAGGGGCGTATTGCACGTTGTCGAGTAAGTCACGGGTATCTTCAACCCGAGTTTTGGAAGCGGCATCGATTTCAATCAGATCAATAAAACGACCTTGTTCGATCGCTTGGCAGGCATCGCAAGTCAAACAAGGCTGTTCGGAAACCCCTTGTTCACAATTCAAGGCTTTGGCCAAAATTCTAGCGACACTGGTTTTACCCACTCCCCGCGTGCCGGTAAATAGATATGCATGGTGAACACGGCTTTGTTTCAAGGATTGGCTCAGCGCACGAATGAGGTGCTCTTGTCCGAGTAACTCTGAAAATGTCCGTGGGCGCCATTTGCGGGCTAGTGCGATATAACTCATAGGATTTCATACTATTTGGGCGGCAGCGCTAAGAGCCACACCTCTGCGCGCGAATTAAGTGCTACCGCTGCTCCCTTCCGGGCCTGACGGGATTCACACGACTATCGCCGCGAGGGGACCCAAAGAGCCACCATCATGGAAGATAAAGACTAACAGATTTACAGGGCGCTCGCAACCTGCTGTAGGTTGTTTTTGACCAGCAACCAATCTTGATACGCCTTTTTTTTATCGGCAGGATTTCGCAATAAGTATGCGGGATGATAGCTGACGATGACTTTGGTCCCCCTGTAATCGTGCGAATTAGCGCGTAATTTTGACAGAGGCTCCATGGTGTTCAGTAAATACTGACCTGCAAAACGTCCCAGTGCCAAAATTAAAAGGGGTTGTACAAGGGTAATTTGCTGTGACAAATAAGCACTGCATTGTACGATTTCTTCGGTCTGCGGGTCGCGATTATTCGGGGGGCGGCATTTGAGCACGTTGGCGATATAAATCTGCTCCTGCCCTAGGCCAATCGATTCGACCATTTTATCTAATAAGGCACCTGCAGCCCCCACAAAGGGTAACCCTTGTTGATCCTCGTGAAATCCAGGAGCTTCTCCGATGATCATTAATTTGGCCGAGGCATTGCCTCGGGCAAATACGGTTTTGCTGCGTGTTTGATGCAAAGGACAACGTGTGCAACGTGCAACTTCATCGGCCAATTGCGCGAGCGACGGTGTATCCGCTAACGCAGTAGGTTGGCGTAATTCCCAGGTAGTGATCCCCATTTGTTCTAAATAATAACTTTGCACCCTAAATCATCTCCTGAGCGTTTCGGAAATTCTCCATGATTCTCTTAGGTTATTGCAAGCTATTTTTCACAGGACTTACGCAAAAGCTCGATCTCCAGGTTTTGCGTAAGTTTTGTTTCATTTAACAGGGCATATATTTTGATGTCATCCCGTAATTGTTACCAACTGTTACTGTCATGCCCGCGCAGGCGGGCAACCATTTCTGGTTTGGCACGAAGTAAATTAAGATAACTCGCTGACATACAATGAAAATCATATAATCTCGATCGCCAAAAGGAGGTTATATGGAGTGTATCAGCGAGTTGAAGGATAGTTTCAACGTGTATTTTGGCTGGAACAAGGCGAGGATGACATGTTTTGTAAATATGTTGCTTGCATTGCTTGCTACGCGCACAGTTAATTTAAACAAATTGGCTTGTGTTGTATTCGGTGATGCACTTCAATCTTCACGCTATCGAAGAATTCAACGATTTTTTTCTAAATATCCTTTGGACTATCTACAAATAGCCGGATTTATTTTTAAATTGTTTTTTGTGAGTGGTGGGCAATGGTATTTAAGTATGGATCGAACCAATTGGCGTTGGGGAAAATCAGACATCAATATTTTAATGCTCGGCATTGTTTTCAAAGGAACGGCCATCCCAATTTACTGGATGTTGCTGGATAAGCGAGGTAACTCCGACACTTCGGAAAGAATGGCCTTGTTCAGATGTTTATTGACCATTTTGGAAAAAATTGTATTAAGGGGATATTGGCTGATCGGGAATTTGTCGGGAAAGACTGGTTTGGATGGCTATTGAAGGAAAAAATTCCATTCCACATCAGAATTAAAAATAACACAATTACTACCAATGCCAAGGGACTCAAGGTTGATATTGATGCGCTATTTTATGGATTAAAATCGAATGAACAACGCTCTCTGAAAGGCAGAAGGTTTGTGTGGGGACATCTTGTTTATTTGGCTGGTTTAAGATTAGTTGATGGTGAACTGTTAATTGTTGCAACAACAGAATTACCCGAAACAGCCATTGCAACATATGGGCTTCGCTGGGAAATCGAATGCCTTTTCGGCTGTTTTAAAGGGCGTGGATTTAACTTTGAGGACACGCATATTACGGATAAAGCTCGCATTAAAAAACTGGTTGCATTTCTGGCCATTGCGTTTACATGGGCTCATTGTACTGGTGAATGGCAGAATGAACAAAAGCTAATAAAAATCAAAAAACATGGCAGACCTGCGGTTAGTCTGTTACGGTATGGTCTGGATTTTTTGTGCGATTCTATTGTTCGGTTGGCATATAAAACCAATCACTTTCAACAAGCTCTGAAAGTTCTGAACTCCATGCCATCGTCGGCTTGTTCATAATTGCTTATAATGTTTTTGCTGACAGCTGCGGATTATCTTATGGAAAAATAACAGTGATCCGGCAGGAAATAAGTTTTTTAGCAACCAACCAGGATGAAAAATGGAAGAAAAGCAATATTATGTTTACATTTTAGCCAGCAAAAAATATGGAACCCTATATACCGGCATAACAAGTAACCTTGTGCAACGAATTTGGCAACACAAGGAAGGTTTGGCTGAAGGGTTCACCAAAAAATACAATGTTCATCACTTGGTTTATTATGAAATTCATTCTGATGTTTACGAAGCAATAACTAAAGAAAAACGTATTAAGAAATGGAACCGACAATGGAAAATAAACCTTATCGAGCAAAACAATCCTCAGTGGCTTGATTTGGGTATTGGATTATTTTGATGGATGGTTGCCCGCCTGCGCGGGCATGACGGGTTTTTTTGTCATGTACAGAGTATAAAGGTATTGATTAATAGAATAAAGATCAGTATAATTGCCTTCAGTTGATGCGGGGTGGAGCAGCCTGGTAGCTCGTCGGGCTCATAACCCGAAGGTCGTAGGTTCAAATCCTGCCCCCGCTACCACTAATTTATGAAACCCCATTTATGGGGTTTTTTATTATTTATTATCTGAGATTTTTTGGTTAGACTATGATTCAAACTAAAATTGAGCTCTTAATTCGACCCACGATTGAAAGTATGGGGTATGAATTTTGGGGATGTCAGTACGTTGCTCAAGGTGGCTATTCATTGTTGCGGATCTTTATTGATCATGAGCAGGGCATCGGCATTGAGGACTGTGAAAAAGTAAGTCGCCAAGTCAGTGCTTTGCTGGATGTGGATGATCCTATTTCTGGACATTATAGTTTAGAAGTATCCTCGCCAGGGATTCCTCGGCCGCTATTTTACAGTGAACAATATCAGCGCTACATCGGAGAAACGGTCGATATTAAATTAATCAAGCCTATTGCCAAACAACGAAAATTTACCGGCAAAATTGTCTCTGCAGATGAGCATGACTTGGTTCTTGACCTCGAAGAAGGGCAAGGGCAGCAGAATTTTTCTTTTACTACTATTGCGAAAGCATATTTGACATCTAAGTGAGGCAAATGATGAGCAAAGAATTGCTATTGGTTGCTGAAGCGCTATCCAATGAAAAAGGCGTCAGCAAAGAAGTTGTTTTGAGTGCCATACAATCCGCCCTTGAATCAGCCACACGAAAGCTATCTGGTGCAGAATACGGGATTCAAGTAACTATGGATCCACGTCTAGGCGATTATACGACGGTACGTTATTGGGATGTTGTTGCTGAGGATGATCTTGAATTCCCAGATCGCCAATTGACGCTTGAGCAAGCGCAAGAAAAAAAACCCGGTAGTGCGATCGGTGATCGTATTGAAGAATCTATGCCGTCTATTGAGTTTGGCCGTATTGCTGCGCAAACTGCTCGTCATGTGATTTTTCAAAAAATTCGTGAAGCAGAACGCCAAATGGTTGTTGAGCAATTTAAGGCAAAAATTGGCCAATTGGTGTACGGTACTGTAAAAAAAGTGACACGCGATAATATTATCGTTGATTTGGGCGGTAAAGCAGAAGCGTTTATGCCTCGAAGTGACATGTTGCCTCAAGAAATGTTTCGTCCCAATGATCGGGTTCGTGCCTACTTATATGAGATTTTAGATCATGCACGTGGTCCACAATTATTAATCAGCCGTGTGCGTAAAGAAATGCTGATTGAGTTATTTCGTATTGAAGTGCCTGAAATTGGTGAAAACATTATTCAAATCAAAGCCGCGGCTCGTGAGCCTGGTAATCGTGCGAAAATTGCTGTGAAAACCAACGACGGTCGGATCGACCCCGTGGGTGCTTGTGTGGGAATGCGCGGTGCACGCGTGCAAGCCGTATCCAGTGAATTGGGTGGGGAGCGAGTTGATATTATTTTGTGGGATGACAATCCTGCACAATTGGTAATCAATGCAATGGCGCCCGCAGATATTTCTTCGATCGTGGTGGATGAAGATGCACACGTGATGGATTTGGCGGTACATAAAGATCAGCTGTCTCAGGCTATTGGGCGTAATGGACAAAATGTTCGTTTGGCCAGCCAATTGACCGGTTGGACCTTGAACGTCATGACCATCGAAGCGTTTGAAGAGAAAACTCAGGAAGAATCAGGCAAAACCATCCAGTTGTTTGTGAATTCCCTAGGTATCGATGAAGAAATTGCCGGGTTGTTGTTATCTCATGGATTCTCTTCTTTGGAAGAAATTGCCTATGTACCTAAACATGAATTATTGGCGATTGAAGAATTTGACGAAGAAATCATTGATGAGCTGCGCAGTAGAGCTAACGATATCCTACTCGCGCAAGCGTTAACATCAGGCGATGGTACCACCCAATCAGCTGTGGATTTGATCACCATGCAAGGGATGACACCTGAGTTGGTCGAACATTTAAAAACCATTGGGGTGACCAATTTGGATGAGTTGGCTGAACAGTCTATTGATGAATTGCTGGCTTTACCCTTCATGACCGAAGAGCAAGCTGGCACACTGATCATGAAAGCTCGTGAGAGTTGGTTTACTGACGACGATACACCCAAATGATTTGGACTCAGGTTTGTTATAGAGCAAACCTATTGAAACGTGCTTGTGCTCTTTAGAGTGCAAAAGAAGTGATTTTATGTAAAAAATAGCTGTTGCTGCAGCTAAAGGGGAATAAATTATGGCGGACGTGACGGTGAAGCAATTGGCTCAAGTAGTCGGGATTCCGGTTGAACGCTTATTGACTCAGTTGCAAGAAGCTGGATTGACGATTACTGATGAAAATTACATGGTCAATGAGCAAGAGAAGCGAACTTTACTGAATCATTTAAAGGGAGTGAGTGCTTCTAATGAGCGTGTGACGCCAGAACGCATTACTTTGCGACGCAAGTCAGTGTCTCAAGTGCCAAGCCATGATACACAGAGTGGTAAAACTATTAATATCGAAGTGCGTAAGAAACGAGTGTTTCTCAAACGCGCCGCAGAACCTGTTGTACCGGAACCCGAAGTCATCGAAGAGCCACCAGTGATTGAAGATGCAACTCATCCAGAGCCTACAATAGTAGAGAACCCGGAAATTGTGGCGACAGAGACAAATAATACTACCGATGAATCGGTTGCACCGATTGCAGCAGAAACTGCCACAGACAGCCCAGTTGGCGAGGCTGATGCAGCAGCGGTATTGCCCATTGCCGAAGAAACAAAACCCAAAGAAGAAGCAAAGGTAGACAAGCATTTTAAGAAAAAACCTGCCGGCCGAGAGGAACCTGAAGCACCTAAGTCTGATTTTAAACGAGGTGCTGTAAAGCAACGTAAAGGCAAACCTACGCTTAATATTCGAGATGATATCGACGGCGATGGTGTTTATTCCAAGCGGCATAAACCCAAGCGACGTAAATCGGGTGAAAAATCAGAAAAATATAGAGAGGCAGAAGAAGCTTTGACCCATGAATTTGAAATGCCAACTGCGCCTGTTGTGCGAGAAGTTTTGATTCCAGAGACGATCACCGTGGCTGATTTGGCCAAACGTATGTCCGTTAAGGCAGCGGAGGTGATCAAAGTCATGATCGGTCTTGGAGCTATGGCAACCATCAATCAAGTGATTGATCAAGAAACCGCAGTGATTGTGGTTGAAGAAATGGGGCATAAAGCCAAGCCGCTACAAGAAAATGCACTAGAAACTAATTTGGATGATGTGGTTACCAAAGGCGGAGATGAGCATCCACGAGCGCCAGTTGTGACCATCATGGGCCATGTTGATCATGGTAAAACATCTTTATTAGATTACATTCGACGCACCAAGGTTGCTGCCGGTGAAGCAGGTGGTATAACGCAGCATATTGGCGCGTACCATGTGAGTACTGACAAAGGCGACATCACCTTTTTAGACACCCCAGGCCATGCGGCATTTACAGCTATGCGTGCTCGTGGTGCTCAGGCAACTGACATTGTGATTTTGATTGTTGCTGTGGATGATGGTGTCAAACCACAAACACTCGAAGCGATACAACATGCCAAAGCGGCCAAAGTGCCTATCATTGTTGCGATCAATAAAATGGATAAACCGGGCGCTGATTCTGAGCGCGTGATGACCGAATTATCAAACTATGCGGTGATCCCTGAGTCTTGGGGTGGTGATACTATGTTTGTGCCTATTTCAGCTCGCTCTGGATTAGGGATTGATCAATTGCTAGATGCTATTTTATTGCAAGCTGAAGTGCTTGAGCTTAAAGCACCTACAGATGGTGCAGCCAAGGGTGTGGTGATTGAATCTCGCTTGGATAAAGGCCGTGGCCCGGTAGCTACAATTTTGGTGCAGCGTGGGACCTTGCATAAAGGTGATATTATTTTGGCTGGTTTCCAATACGGTCGGGTACGCGCTTTGGTCAGTGATTCGGGTGAATTGGTAGACAGTGCGGGACCTTCGATGCCGGTGGAGATTTTGGGGTTATCTGCTATTCCCCATGCAGGCGATGAAGCCATTGTGGTATCTGATGAAAAAAGAGCGCGTGAAGTTGCTCTATTCCGTCAGGGCAAATTCCGGGATGTGAAATTGGCCAGACGTCAAAAAACCTCAATTGAAGGCATTTTTGAAAACATGGCGGTCAACGAGGCCAAAGCACTGAATGTTGTTTTAAAAGCAGACATGCAAGGTTCCGTAGAAGCAATTGCTGATGCCTTGGTGAAATTGTCTCATGATGAAGTCAAAGTCGCCGTGATTGCAAGTGGTGTTGGTGGTATCACTGAATCTGATGTTCATTTGGCCTTAGCGTCTAATGCATTACTCATTGGGTTCAATGTGAGAGCTGATGCCAGTGCCAAACGATTATCGGAAATTGAATCAGTATCTATTCATTACTTCAGTGTGATTTATGACATTGTAGATCAAGTTAAAGGTGCGTTGTCAGGTATGTTGGCGCCGCAGTTTAAAGAAGAAATTGTGGGTATTGCCGAAGTACGGGATGTGTTCCGCTCACCCAAATTAGGTGCGATTGCTGGTTGTATGGTGATGGAAGGCGTCATAAAACGCAATAATCCTATCCGTGTTTTACGTGATAACGTCGTGATTTATGAAGGTACATTGGAATCGTTACGCCGCTTTAAAGATGATGCTTCTGAAGTTCGTCAAGGGTTAGAATGCGGTATTGGCGTTAAAAACTATAATGATGTCAAAGTTGGTGACTTGATTGAAGTTTTTGAAACCATTGAATTGAAGCGTGAAATTTAGGATGAGTACTCATGGCTAATGCTTTCAAACGAACGGATCGCATTGCGCAAGTGATACAACGCCAGCTTGCGCAGGTGATTCAGCAAGAGATCAAAGATCCCCGTTTGCCTGGTTTGATTACCATTTCAGACGCTCAAGTCAGTCGAGATTTGAGCCATGCTAAAATTTATTTTACGGTGTTTAATGGGAATCCTGTAGAGGCAGCTTCGATCCTTAATGCGGCGGCCAGCTATTTGCGTACCGTTCTGGCCAAAAGCATGACATTACGCACGGTACCGCAATTGCATTTTATGCATGATGCCTCCGTAGAATATGGCGCTAGACTCAGCCGATTGATTGACCAAGTGAACCCTACAGAAGATGACACCTCCGGAACAGATGAAGCTTAAAACGGATATCAATGGTATTTTGCTGATTGATAAACCTGGTTTGCTTTCCTCCAATGCAGTTTTGCAACAAGCCAAACGGTTGTTCACTGCCCGCAAGGCAGGACATATGGGTAGTTTGGATCCTTTGGCAACTGGGATGTTACCCGTATGTTTTGGCGAAGCAACCAAGTTTGCTCAATATGGATTAGATGCTGATAAGTGTTATGCTGTAACGGCTTTATTTGGCATGACGACCAATACCGGAGATGCTCAAGGAGAGATTCTAACCACCACGGCAAATGTACAGCTGTCACGGGATACATTGCTGCAAACGATTCAACGATTTTTAGGGGACTCCCTGCAATTGCCACCTATGTTTTCTGCCTTGAAACATCAAGGTAAAAAATTATATGAATTCGCGCGTGCTGGTATTGAGATTGAACGACAGTCACGCCCCATTACCATTCACCAGTTTGATTTGGTTCAGCTGGACAATCCCTCTGCCCAATTCTTAGTACGTTGCTCCAAAGGTACCTACATTCGAACCTTAGTAGAGGATGTTGGACTTGCGTTAGGCTGCGGAGCCCATGTGACACAATTGCGACGGGTATATACCACAGGATTTGAAGATCAGCCCATGTATCTTTTGGATGATTTACATAGACTATCCTCTACAGAACGAATGACGTGTTTGCTGCCTGTTGACTATATGTTGCGTCATGTACCGATCGTGGTTTTAAATGCTGATGACCTATATGCTCTCTACCAAGGAAGGGCGATAGCATATAAAAGCTTGCTACCTGCAGGTCAAGTGCGTGTCTACGATGACCAACAACAATTCCAAGGATTGGCCGAGTATGATCCTCCAGCCGCTGTGTTGCAGCCCAAACGCTTGATGGCGAACGCATTGTGTTGACTGTTCATGTGATTGGAGGTGGGTCGGTTGGCCAAACCTTGGGGCACTTGTTTGTCAAACATCAGATCGCGACCGTTTTGGGTGTGGTGACCCGGAGCGAAGCCAGTGCCCGTGCTGCCATCCAATTTATAGGTCAAGGAACCTATTATACCACGGCAGCTGATTTGCCCCATGCGGATGTGACCCTGATCACCACGCCTGACCATGCCTTCTCAGATATCTTAGAACAGCTGGTATGTAACCCCTTGCTTGAGCCTGGCGCGATAGTGGTACATTGTAGCGGTGCTTTGACGTCAGAGTATTTGTCTGTTTTACGCGATCGCAATCTGGTTGTGGCTTCTATTCATCCCATGATGAGTTTCAAGCAACCCCTTGTCAGCGTGAGCCAATTTGTAGAGATTCCTTGTGCATTAGAAGGGGATGTGGCGGCTTTGGATAAGCTGACTGGTTTATTTACGGCGATTGGTGCACAAGTGTACCCGATTCAAAAAGACAAAAAAGCCTTGTACCACGTAGCTGCTGTATTTGCGTCCAACTATCAAGTCACCTTGGCGCAGCAGGCACACTCTTGTTTACGAGCTGCAGGATTATCTGAATCGCAAGCCAAACATCTGGTGACGGTGATCATGCAGAGTATGCTCACTCATATCCGTCATGCAGTTGAACCTAAAGATGCCCTGACGGGCCCCATACAGCGTGGTGACCGTGTTGCCATTCAACAGCATTTAGCAGCCTTATCGGATCATCCAAATTTACGTGATTTATATTGTTTATTAGGCCAGGCGACTTTACCTCTTACCCATTTAGGGCAAGAACAACATCAGAGCGTAGTGGATCTCTTAGACAGTTGAGCATAGAAAAATCCGTCCATTTGATGTTCACCAGGCAGAATTTGCCAGCCATGACCTGTAGAGTGCCCCCAGGGTTGTGAGTTCGTGCAGACCAGTGCATCTTGGTGTTGTTGGGCAAAGCGTGCGATTTGCAGTTCATTTTCTTCCGGCATGATGGAACACGTCGCATATATCAAGATGCCACCTGGTTTGAGCAAGGGCCACAACGCCTCAAGAATTCGTTTTTGCACATGAGTGATTGCTTCGACATCCGACTTTTTTCGTAGTAATTTGATATCAGGATGACGGCGGATGATGCCTGTGGCAGAACATGGCGCGTCTAATAAAATACGATCAAACAGCGTACCATCCCACCAAGATGCGGGGTCAGACGCATCACCTTGCAGTAATTTCGGATGTACGTGTAGGCGCTGACAATTATCATGCACGCGCTGCAAACGTTGCGCGTCGATATCTATGCCTATACACACTTCCAATTGCGGCTCTAACTCTAACATCTGTCCAGTCTTACCACCTGGCGCGCAGCAAGCATCTAACACCCTGAGTCCTGGCTGCAGATCCAGCAAAAGCCCTGCTAATTGCGCTGCACCATCCTGCACAGAAATATCACCTGCGCTAAATCCTGGAATATCCTCTACATCACAGGGCTGCTCCAAAATCACACCAGCACTTGTATGCGCAATAGGATGATGTAAGATGCCATGTTGCGTCAAACGCTCCCGATACACTTCCGGGGCAGCGCGGTGCTGGTTGATGCGCAAACTCATAGGTGGGTGTGTATTGTTTGCTAGTAAAATGCTTTGCCAAGCAGAGGGCCAATCGTGTTGGATTTTTTGTGTCAACCATTTGGGATGTGCGTATAAAAAACTTGGATCATCCATCAAGCCTTGTTTGATCGTATCGCGCTCACGACAAAACCGACGTAGGATGGCATTGACGAACCCTTTGGCCCATGATTTTTTTATCATGTGAAGCAGGGAAACGGTTTCTTGTACCACAGCATAGTCGGGCAGCGACATCTCATCGATTTGATAGAGTCCCAATAAAATACACAACCAAACACTGAGATCTTTGGGGCGCTTGTCAACGCATTGATCTGCCATACGTTCTAAACGACTATAGTAACGAGTGACACCAAAGCACAAGGCTTTGGTGAAAGGCGTAATCGCCGGCTTTTTTAAAAGATGCGACAAAGGTTGTAGTGTTTGTACACAATGCAAGAGTATGTCCAGTGCTTGAGCGCGCTCATTGGGTTTCATTGTAAAACCACACCGACTTGCAGTTCCTGACGCTTAGCATTGAGGTAATCAGCGATGGAGATGGCTCGCCCTCCTGGACATTGAACTGAAGTGATCAACATAGCGTTCTGCGCGGTTTTTACCAGCACACCGTGGCGGTCAATTGCTAAAATAGTGCCGGGTTGTTGTTCCCCTGTATGTTGCACGATACGCGCTTGATGGATGCGAATCACCATATCGCCAACATGCGTAAAGGCAATTGGCCAGGGATAATAAGCGCGAATAAGGCAATCGATGGATGTGGAGGGTTGGTGCCAGTCGATAGCCGCATCTTGTTTTTTAATTTTGGGTGCGTAAGTGATCCCAGTGCTGGATTGGGGCAGGGGTTTGGCAGTGCCTGCAGCAATGGCATCTATCGTTTGCAAAAGGGGTATGGGTGCAAGTTCACTGAGACGTTGGTGCAAACTTGTAGAGGTATCTGTGGCAGAAATCGTGCATGACTCCATGGTAAAATAAGGACCGGTATCCATGCCTGCGTCCATGTGCATGATGGCTACGCCTGTTTCCCTATCGCCGGCAAGAATCGCTTGCTGTATAGGAGATGCTCCGCGCCAACGCGGTAACAGCGATGCATGGACATTGACACAACCAAAACGAGGAATTGCAAGCACCCGACTAGGTAAAATGAGGCCGTATGCAATCACAATCATCAGATCTGGTTTCAATGCTTCCAGATCAACAATTGCTTCTGTGGATTTGAAGTTGATGGGTTGATAAATGGGAACACCATGTTCTTGCCCCCAAATTTTGACGGCAGATTCTTGCAATTTTTGCCCGCGACCGGCAGGGCGGTCGGGTTGGGTATAAAGTGCTGATAGATGATGCTTGCTATGATAGAGTGCATTCAAGCAAGGGATACCAAATTCAGGCGTGCCGGCAAAAACGATGTTTAATGTGCTCATGATTTTTGAGCTTGATCTCGGAGAAATTTGTCTAATTTTCTTCGGGCTACCGTGCGTTTTAGCGGAGATAATAAATCAATATACAGTTTACCATCCATGTGTCCAATCTCATGTTGAAAACACTGGCCCAATAATCCAGATGCAGTGATTTCAAAGGATTCTCTATTGCGATCTAATGCTCGTACCGTGACGGTGTCGGCACGTTTTACGGTGTCATACGTGCCTGGTACAGAAAGACAGCCTTCCTGGTAGTCTATTTCTCCGCTGGATTGGATGATTTCAGGATTGATCAAGACCAATTGTTGAGATTTGTCAGCAGTCACATCCACAACAGATAAGCGCAAATTAACACCAATTTGTGCTGCTGCCAAGCCTACCCCTTTGGCGTGATACATGGTTTCAAACATATCATCAATCAAAGTCTGTAAAGCGTCATCAAAAACGGTGACATTCAAGGAAACCTGGCGCAATCTTGCATCGGGTAAAACTAGAATTTTGCGAAGAGTCATAGCGAAAATAATTCAGAAAACATGTGTAATTATCCCGTAGTACGTGTTTTTTTGCAAGGATTAAAGCGGTCAATAATTTGACAGAATTGGATTGTTTGTCTAAACCTAAGAGATAAGAACACGTATTTTAGGAGACTGGGATGAGTGGCGATAGAAATGATCCTGCGAGTAGACGAGAGAAACAGAATAGAAGATATCAAAAAAGAGTAAAATCTGCGCCTATGCAGGATTCACCCCCTTCTTCGCCGCGCAGTCAGGCCAGTGATGAAACAAGCCATTTACTTCCTCGTCAAGCACAGACTCAAGCTGGTCGTCGCAAACACCTCATGCCACTTGCAAAAGCGTTGACGATTTTAGGTTTGTCAGGACACCCTTTTCATACTGACATCCGAAAAGCCGGAGATATCAAACTCGCTGCTTTGGAAATAAAAGACAATGTGACTACAAAAAAATATCGAGATACTATCGAAGCCATCAGTCGATTAAATCATCATCAATCAAGTCTATTAAATTTATTTCAGAAAGAGTTTGAGAAAACGTGTCGAGAAGCATCCGCTAAACTTGCAAAATTGCAAGCTCGTGCTCAGCGGGAGCATCATGATATTCCAGATTTAAGCGGGCAATTGAAGGAATTGGGACTACAGTTTTTCCGAGACTTGCAAAAGCCTGATGTGGATGTTCATCGTTTACAAGAAGTGTATTATAGGGAATATAGGCGTATTTGTACTACAGCACATGATGTAACAGCATCGACCGGCATCAAAGAAGAATTGATTGAATTAGTAAGAAACGTATTCGTTGATCTAGAAAAACGTCCTTTGCATTTGCCTTCAGAGGTCGACTCATTAAAAGACCTAGATCCTATAAGCAGTTTTAAAGAAGAATATGATGCTTATTTAGGGCGTATTTTAGAATTAAAAGCCGTACACAAGCAGCATGATCATAGTTTTGATGAACTGCATGAGCTTATGAAAAAGCTGGGGGATAGATTTTGTGAAGAGGTTGAAAAACCAGGTGCAGATGTTGCTTATTGGAGTAAAGCATATGCTCACCAATTTAAACAAATCACCAGCCAAGCCAAATTAGCGTTAGGAAAGGAATCAGGAATATGGGCCAATCTTCACCCTATTTTGCAACAACTCGCGACAGTGATTTATATCATCAAACTGATCATTGCCGAATTTGAAACTCCCGAAGACCGGATTCGCATGTTTAATCCCGACAAGAAAAGCATCGCAGAGGATTGGGAACAATGGCAGATGGATACTATGCCAAAGTTGGATGTGGACAAAATCCAGGCTAACAATCAGCCTGGTTTACCCAAATAAGGGATTTTTTACCGGGAAATTTCTATGCCCTTCACCAATTTGAGTGATCACTTACTACATGGGCAGGGCATTCATCAGGCGCTAACCTCGCGATCATCCGGACTCTTATAAAGCTCATGAAGGTTGCCCTGGGCTACAAGGCAACCGCATCTAAAATAATATATAATATAGCCAGTATGCCTACTTTCCGCGCTTTATGCGCGGAATCCAGTTTGAATCTCGAATCAAGATCGCCTACCTACCGTGCAGAAAGCACGGTAGGTAGGCGAAAGAGATGGATTTAATGTTTAAAATTTAGATGCGTTTGCCCTGCCCTGGGCTAGGGGATTTTTTTTCATTCTTATGGTAGTCTTGAACTGACGATCAATTTGAGTGAGGAAGGATTCTCATGGCATTCAGTTTTTTTCTACTGTATCTTGTTTTTAATTTGGTGGTTTTGAACCGTGGTTTAAGTCCTGTGGTTTGGGAAATTGGTTCAGGGATCTATTTGTTCATTGCTACATTTGTGATTGGATTTCCTTGGATCACTGGGGTGTTGATTTGGACAATCATCATCGGAATTATTTTGATTTTACGCCTGGATGCGGTGCGTTCTGTGATTGCGGACCTGTTATTTCGTAGAGCAGCCAATACTATTCCAAAATTATCAAAAACCGAAGAAACTGCCTTAAATGCAGGGGATACTTGGCTGGAGCAAGACGTGTTTCGCGGTACGCCGGATTGGGATCGTTTGGCTCAAGTTAAAACATCATTAACCGCGGAAGAACAAACCTTTTTAGATCGCGACACGCAAAAACTGTGTTCGATGTTGGATGATTGGACCATCTCACAGGAACATGATTTACCTAAAGCGGTATGGACCTATATTAAGAAACACGGATTTTTAGGATTAGTTATTCCCAAAGAATACGGTGGTAAAGGATTTTCTGCGCGCGCGCATTCCGATATTGTGATGAAAATATCCAGTCGTTCAGGGGTGGCCGCAGTCACCGTGATGGTGCCAAATTCATTAGGGCCGGGTGAGTTGTTGGTCCATTACGGTACCGAAGAACAAAAACAATATTATCTACCACGCTTGGCACAGGGTATTGATATCCCCTGTTTCGCATTGACCGAGCCACAAGCGGGTAGTGATGCAACTTCAATTCAATCTGAAGCGATTGTGGTCCAAAAAAAGATAAAAGGACAGGCTGTGTTGGGGTTATCTATTACTCTAAACAAGCGCTGGATTACATTGGCGCCGGTTGCCACTTTGATTGGGTTGGCGTTGAACCTCAAAGACCCTGACAAACTCCTGGGTGCCTGCGGCAAAGAGGGTATTACTTGTGTGTTGATTGCGCGAGATACACCTGGTTTGGACATCGGTCACCGTCACTTGCCCATCCAACAACCGTTTATGAATGGTACGATTCGGGGCAAAGACATTTTCGTGCCAGTGACTCAAATTATTGGGGGGCAAGAGAATGCCGGTCGGGGATGGGAAATGTTAGTAGAATGTTTGTCGATCGGTCGTTCCATTTCCTTGCCGGCTTTGAGTGCTGGGGCCTCGGGTATAGCTTATTTGACTTCAGGAGCGTTTGGACGCATTCGTCGGCAATTTAACGTTGAAATTGGTCAATTTGAAGGGGTTGAGGAAAAGTTGGCCGAAATTGCAGGACGACAATATTTGTTAAATGCCACGCGTTTGTTGACCTTGGCCGCTGTGAATGAAGGGAAAAAACCTTCAGTTGCTTCGGTGCTGACCAAATACTACAACACAGAATTAGCACGCATGACCATCAATGATGCCATGGATATTCATGGCGGGCGTGCCGTGGTTATGGGGCCACGTAATTATTTGGCGGCGTATTATGCGGCTATTCCCATTTTTGTCACCGTCGAAGGTGCTAATATCATGTCGCGCAATTTACTGATTTTCGGTCAAGGCTCTATGGCGTGTCATCCTTTTATTCGAAAAGAACTGCTGGCTGTTCGTCAGGATGACCGCAAGGCATTTGGCCAGTTGATTTGGCAGCATGTGTATTATTTCTTGCATAATTGCGCCAAAGCGGTTTGTGCAGCTTGGACGGGTGGGAAGTTGATTGATGCACCTGAAGGTCCTCTAAAAGTATATTTTCAACGCTTGGCTCGATTAAGTTATGCATTTGCTTGGCTTGCAGATTTCTCTTTGATTTTTTTGGGTGGGGCTTTAAAACGCAAAGAGCGATTGTCAGCACGATTGGCCGATGGCATGTCTTATCTTTATATGGCCATGGCTGCTTTACATATGGCGCAAGAACATCCTGAGAGTGAGGATCATCGAGTTCATGCAATCTGGGCAGTGAATTATTGTTTTTATGGGTCACAAAAAGCGATGTTGGATTTGTGTCAAAATTTTCCTTCGCGAATCATAGGGGTATTACTGCGTTGTTTTGTGTTTCCTTTGGGACAAACCATGCGTTATCCCAGCGATCAACAGAGTCATCGTTTGGCACAATTGATGCAGCACCCCAATGCATATCGAGACTCACTGAAACAATCCGTATTCCTTAGTGGAGATCCTAACCAACCAGTAGACAGAATGGAACATGCATTTCATTTGCTGAACGAACATGAAGAGTTGTATCATGATATGATTGTCAAATCGCGTGGTAAACGTGACGACTTGCGTGAGCAGTTATTGCAGCAAGCCACTGATGGTCAGAGGCAACCCACTGAGGTAGAGCGCCTGCTCGCCATTGAACAGGCGTGTTGGGATGCGATTCAGGTCGATGAGTTTGAGTTTGCCGCGGTCAATTCTAAACATTGTGACCCAGTAGATGTATGAGGAGTACAGATGCCAGATCTACCCCAAGCAGGATGTATCGGCCAAGCCACTGAGTTAGCCCGCTCCAGTAAGCATGTGATGACGTTCTTGTCAACCAAGGTCAGATCCATGGTGACGAAACATAGAGCGCAGGATGAATATGCCCATGTGCTCAGTTTGATGGATGAAACGAGCAAAGTGACAGATTTAAGAGACGCCTATCTTCAGGCTATTTCTAATAAATGTTGGACTGCAACAGCGACTTCTGTTGATTTAGACAATATCAAATCGCATTCGGGTGACTACTTGATTGTACCTGCGATCGAAGGCATCAAAGAACTGAACGCAGCCTTGGGTGAGGACAATCGGCTTTCAAATATTATGATGGCGTATCACGTGGATGACAAAGGACAGTTTAATCGCGGTTATGTGGTTAATGATCAAGTGGTCGATGAGAATAACGATGATCATAAGAAAATGTTAGAGGTCATCGATAAGATGTTTCATTCTTGGTTGGTGTCGCACAACATGGCCAGCGATGCGGAAGGGATCATCCATCACCGGAAGAAAAATGGTGATCTTGGTAAGATTGTTAAGGCAGAGGAAGTGACAGAGTTGTTGAACCACGAGGAAACAGGATTTCAAAACACAATCACCCAGGTCGATCCAAATATTAAACTGGAAATGTTGTGGTCTCCGCCCATCGAGGAGCCAGGGGAAACAACAGCAAAAGATCGTCCAGGCCCTGGAAGTGAAGGGAGCTCGCCAAAATCATAAAAGCTTGTATTTATTCACTATAACTCTTGAGGAACAGTGAGCATTTGCTTGACTCAACGGAGTAGGCGTTAAAGGAACACTTTTTTCTTTTGCGCCATGTGTAACTGCTGTGGCGTCCCGATATCAAACCAAGTGCCCGTATGTATTTCGCCAGAGACTAGGCTGAGATCTGCGTGCTGGCGCACCATGGGGGTGACTGAGTAACGCCCAGTGATGGCATGCTTGAAAAATTCAGGACGATACAGCGTAAGTCCTGAAAAAATATACTGTTTGTCGGTATTATTGATCGCTCCATTTGCAGATAACCCATAATCGCCGAGGCTTCGGTAATGAGGTTTTTCTACTAAAATCACATGTGCCAAGCTTTGTTCAGGTAATTGAAGCTGTTTTAAATCATAATCAATGTATATATCAGCATTCAGGGTGATGAAGGGCTCTGAACCTAACAAACCTAATGCATTCACAATGCCCCCCCCTGTTTCTAACCCCCCAGGAGGCTCAGGAGAGAACAATATTTCCAAGCCATGATCCTGGTGCTGACGCACAAAACGTCTGATTTGATCCCCTAAATAAGCATGGTTGATAATGACACGCTGATATCCTGCGAGGGCTAAGTTTTGCAAATGGTGAGCCATCAAGGGTTTATCGTATATAGAGCAGAGTGCCTTAGGACAGTGATCAGTCAGGGGTCGTAGACGTTCGCCACGACCTGCAGCCAAAATCATTGCTGTTTTCATGCGCAGGTACTCAGAAAAAGAGGGTATACTCTTTTTTGGAGCCACGCTCTGAACTGATCAAACTCAGCATAGGTCTCAAGACATGACGTGACATAATGGTACGTTAGGGGGAGATCATTTAAATAATTGGATTTGCCATCTCTTAAATGCAGTCTACAAAAATTACCTAAGACTTTTAAATGACGCTGTAAACCGCACCAATCAAAAGCACGTTGAAACTCAGAGAATGTATAAGATTGCGCTAAGGTCGATTGTTCATAAAAATAGGTGAGCCACAGCGTGATATGCTCTTGAGGTAGTTGAATATAACAATCTTTTAATAGAGATACCAAATCATAGGTGATCGGACCCAACATAGCATCTTGAAAATCAATAATCCCAAATGTAAGCGCAGGCGTGTCGCTGGCATCTAACAACATGATATTGCGTGAATGGTAATCGCGGTGAATGAAAACCTGCGGCTGCTGGGCAATATGGGTTGTAAGAGTGTGAAATGTTTGCGAGAGTAATTCGTGCTCTGTGGGACTGAGGGTCAGACCTAGATAACGCTCTAAAAACCAATCATGGAACAAGGTCAACTCTTGTAACATATGGTCTTGATCAAATGCCGCGAGCTGTAGAGGGTTATGATTATTTTGCATGTCATTCAGCACAGAAAGCGCAGATGGATAAAGCTGGTGAGGATCGTGATGATGGAGCGCATCACGAAACAATATATTGCCGAAATCTTCTAATACTGCAAATCCTTGGGCGTCGTTCAGCGCATGAATGTTGGGGGTACGGAGCCCATGCTCAGATAGTAATTTTTGAATCTGTACAAAAGGAGCGAGCGGTATCTTATCGGGGGGAGAATCCATGACAATATGCGACACGCCAGGTTGTTGGAGACGATAATAACGACGAAAGCTGGCGTCCCCCGCCAAAGGGGTTAATGTGTACTCTGACTGAGGATAAATGGTTTGTAACCATTGGTGGAGTGCGTTTTCACGAGTTTGCATGCTATACTTCCTGCCCTTGTCTGAAAGGTTTGGCGTTTTGGTGATTCAGAATAAACAATATTATACGATAAGCCGGCTGGTGTTCATAGTTGTTGCATGCCTAGGAATGGTTTTATATTCAAACTTGGGTCATGCAAAGGCAGAAGAGGCTGAATTTATTCAAGCGTGCGTGCCCTATGCAGCAGGATCTGGCGCTCAACGATCGCGCGCGCAAATTGCTGCTTGTTTGGGTTGGAAAACACAAGTGGCGCC
The DNA here is from genome assembly GCA_964625775.1 of uncultured Legionella sp. Lineage (GTDB taxonomy): Bacteria > Pseudomonadota > Gammaproteobacteria > Legionellales > Legionellaceae. Next base: position 22,107 of record CAZVEH010000012.1, read on the forward strand.
TTCTTTTTGTCCTGGTTATTACCAACCTTTGCCTTTAAATCCATTAGCCGATTCTAGTGCTATCGAGTTAAAAGCGGATCAAATATCGTTTTATACGGCAGGACAATCTACCTTGCGGGGCCATGTCCAACTGAAGCAAACCCAACGTATGGTCACAGCGCAAACAGCAAAAGTCTATCGTGATGCAAGCACGCATCACATCAATCGCATCGAGCTGGATACGAATGTGCACTTAATGGAGCCGGGTCGGTTGATCATTGCTGATCACGCTTCTTTGAATCCGCAAGACAAATCAGGCCATATGGATCAAGTGGTTTATCGATTTGATACAACACGTTCTTCTGCGATTTTGCCAGCATGGGGCACAGCAGAATGGATCAAACGCTTTGCCAATGAAAACTATCAATTGCATAAGGTCACCTATACCACGTGTTCACCCGCAGATAGTGCATGGCAAATTCAAGCCCAAGATATTCAACTGGATCATGCTCATCAAACAGGAGTGGCACGCAATGCAGTATTACGTTTGGGTAAGCTGCCTATTTTGTATACCCCGTATTTGAGCTTTCCAACCAGTTCTGCTCGAAAGTCAGGGTTTTTAATGCCCCTGGCTGGATATACCAATGTCAGTGGATTTGATGTTGCTCTGCCTTATTACTTGAACCTTGCTCCTAATTATGACGCAACCATCGTTCCACATTACTACTCGTTGCGTGGATGGATGATGGGCGGCACTACCCGATTTTTAACCGAACATTCATCTGGGATCATGGGTGGGTCGATTTTACCTCATGATACCGCTTTACAGTCTTTTATCACCCAAAACGAAACCCAATATCCGCGTATTCAGGGTACATCGAACGATCGTTGGTCTGTGATGGTGCGAGAAAATACGCAGTTTTTACCCAATTTAAACTTGAATATCGATTTTCAACAGGTATCTGATGATTATTATTTGCAAGATTTTAATACCAATCTAGCGATGTCGAGTGAAAACCAATTATTGCGTCGTGGCAGCTTGGTGTATACCACAGATCATTGGTTGTTTGGAGGCATGCTGCAGTCTTATCAAACACTACACCCCATCAATCAGTCTGAGGTAGCAAATATTTATGATCGCTTACCGCAATTGCTGGCCGAGGGAGAATACCATGATTTACCGGGTCACGCCGATTTGAATGTATTGGGTCAGTATGATTATTTTCGTTGGACTGGTTTGGATCGTTCTATACCGCAGGGTTCCCGCTATCATGCAAATCCTATTCTGTCTTTTCCACACATAGCGCCCTGGGGCTATGTGACGCCCACTATGGAACTGGTTGAAAATAACTATGGCTTGTTTTATAACACCGATATCTATGGCTTAGGATTGTCTCAATCGGAAGCTTTCAATCGACTCATACCGCGTTTTTATGTAGACACGGGGTTGAATTTTGAGAGAATGACAAAGTTGTTTTCCAATTCGATGCGCCAAACTTTAGAGCCCAGGCTATTTTATCTCCTGGTGCCTTATCAAAATCAAAGCCAATTTCCAGCATTTGATTCGGCTTACATGATTTTTAATACTGATCAATTATTTCGTACCAACCGTTTTTCAGGGTTTGATCGAATTTCCGATGCCAACCAATTGGCCTACGCATTGACGTCACGTTGGTTATCGCCGCATTCAGGCCGAGAAAAAGCCAGTGTGACGGTGGGGCAGCTGCGTTATTTTTCTGAGCGAAAAGTACAATTATGTTATCGCCAAGATGGGCAATGTACAGACAGTCCGCAGTTTTTAGGATATACCTCACTCACCAATATGTGGTCACCGATTGCCACAAAAGCCCATTACAATTTAAATGCAGCATGGTCTACCAGTGCAGATTTTGTATGGGACCTCCATACCAATAGCACAAATAATGCGAATTTAAATCTTCATTATCAGCCATCGCCAGAACGTATTTTGGGATTAGGTTATAATTATTTGGCGAGTGGCAATGTGATCGTAGCCCCTCAAGGGTATTTGATTACTGACTCGTTCAAGCAAATCCAATCTTCTGCCATGAATGCCGCTTTGAATCAAATTACTGCTTCGTATGCTTGGCCGTTTACGGATCATTGGAGCAGTTTAGGCGTCTACAGTTATAATATTTCTAAGCAATATGACATGTTGTCTTTTTTTGGAGTGCAATACGATTCGTGTTGTTGGGCTGCAAGATTAATTGGAGGCCGTACTTTCAAAAGTTTGGGTGTAGACTCGTTAACACCTGAATATAATAATAATATTTATTTTCAGATTTTATTAAAAGGCCTTGGCTCAGTAGCCACAAGTAATCCAGGCACAACGATTCAAAGTTATTTGCCTGGATATCCTAATCTTTTTAGATAAGCCACCTTGTTTTTTTAATAAAAATGACCTAAATTGCATCAATGTTTCTAGTGAGGTGAATGGCATGCGAATGCTGAGTTTTGTTGCGTTATTGATGTGGTCAGTGTTGAGTTTGGCTGAATCAGTACAAGCGTTGGATAAAGTTGCGGCTGTGGTGAATGACAGCGTGATCACGCAGCATGAATTGGACACTCAAGTCGAATTATTGCGTAAGCAACTGACGGCCAAAAAAGTACAGATACCGCCTGACAATGTGTTGCGCAAACAAGTGCTGCAGCATTTGATCGATGTGGATTTACAATTACAGCTTGCAAAATCTAATGATATTACGGTAGATGCAACCGAACTGGATGCGACTATTGCCAAAATAGCAGAAGACAATAAACTCAGTTTGACCCAATTGCGCGAAGCCATCCATCAAGAGGGGATGACTTGGGATGTATATCGCGAAAGTTTGCGTAAAGAAATGGTGATGGCGCGCTTACAGCAACGATTAGTTGGTCATGATATCGAAGTCACCCAGCAGCAAGTGGACGATTATATCCATAGTGAAGTCGCTAATGATAAATCGAATGTTTTGTTTCATATTCAGAATATTGTCATTCCTGTGCCGGAAGAGCCTACACCGAAACAACTTCAACAAGCCAAATTGAAAGCCAAGCAATTATTAGAAAAAATCAAACAAGGTCAGGATTTTAGTTTGATGGCGATTGCTGAGTCTAGCGATGAGTATGCGTTGGAGGGTGGGGATTTGGGTGATCGCCATTTGGCAGAGTTGCCTGAAATATTTGCTCAGTCGGTTCAAAAAATGAAAGTGGGTGAGGTGATTGGACCCATTCGAACAGGCAACGGATTTCAATTGCTCAAACTGGTTTCAATGAACAATAACGAAGAGCATCATCAAATCACCAAAACGCATGTACGCCATATTTTGTTAAAGCAAGACGTGAATATGACGACTGAAGAAGCGTTGAAGCAAGTGAACAATTTATATGAACAACTGAAATCAGGTAAAGACTTTGGAAGCATGGCTAAATTGTATTCATTGGATGCTGCCAGCGCAGCCAAAGGTGGTGATTTAGGTTGGGTTGTATCGGATGAGCTGGTTAAACCTTTTGCTGAAGCAATGGCGGCGCTACCCATACGAACAATCAGTAAGCCTGTAAAATCGCAATTTGGATGGCACTTGATCGAAGTCCTAGAGCGCAAAGAAGTGGATGACTCGGCGGCGTTCAAACGCCAGCAAGTGCGCGTATTCCTACAGCAGCGAAAATTTAACGAAACCGTTCAAAATTGGAAGCAGCATGTTCGCGCGCAAGCTTATGTGAATATTTTTGATAAGAATATTGCATGAATCCTATCCTGGTCAGCTCTGGAGAACCCTCGGGAATTGGTCCGGATGTGTGTTTGGCGCTGGCCGGTTCAACCTCACCGGTTGTGGTTTTAGGGGATCCTAAGATCCTAAGAGCACGTGCTGATGTATTGAGACTGCCAGTAGAGATTATTGAATATCAACTAGGTACAGTGCTAGAGCTTCTGCCCAATCAATTGGCAGTGTACCCGATTGACTGCCCTACTATAGTCAAACCAGGTGTTTTGAACCCAGCGGCATCAGCCTATGTTTTAGAGCTTTTGACCTTTGGCGCGCAAACTTGTCTCTCTGGACTTGGTTCAGCTTTGGTAACAGCCCCAGTGCATAAAGCCGTTATCAATCAAGCTGGCATCCCGTTTACCGGCCATACAGAATTTTTTGCGCAGTATACACATACTGCCCGAGTGGTGATGCTCCTGGTCAGTGAAGCAATGCGCGTGTCACTTGTCACCACCCATCTGCCTCTGCAGGCTGTAGCAGCCACCTTAACTCAAGAATTGCTTTCTGAGCACTTAGATATTTTGTATCGAAGTTTGCAAACACAATTCGGTATTCTGCATCCTAAGATAAAAGTAGCTGGATTAAATCCGCATGCTGGAGAGGACGGTTATCTTGGACAGGAAGAGTTGACCGTGATTACCCCAGTGATAAAAAACTGTCAGCAACGTGGCATGGACATTCAAGGCCCGTATTCAGCGGATACTCTATTTCTAGAAGCCAAGCAGTGTGACGCCTTTGTGGCCATGTATCACGATCAAGGGTTACCTGTGATTAAATATGCAAGCTTTGGTCAAGCAGTCAATGTCACTTGTGGTTTACCATTTATTCGAACGTCAGTTGATCATGGAACGGCATTGTCCCTAGCCGGCACGGGGCGCGCTTCTTCAGACTCATTACTGGCTGCCGTAGCTTTGGCGGCACAGATGACCCAGCAGAGAGTACGATGATGATCAGTTTGATCGTGGCCATGGATGAAGCGGGGGGGATTGGGAAATCTAATGAGTTGCTATGTTATTTGCCTGTTGATTTGGCATTTTTCAAATCACAGACTATGGGCAAACCTATGATCATGGGCTATCGAACGTTTCAATCTATCGGTAAGCCACTGCCAGGTAGACGCTCTATCGTATTAACCACGCAGTCCTTAACTATTCCTGGTGTCGAGATTGCACATACCTTGCAAGAGTCTCTATTTCTATGCCGAAATGCCCCAGAAGTGATGGTAATAGGGGGTGGTTCAGTCTACGAACAGTTTTTACCCTTTGCGCAGAGAATCTATTTGACCCGAATTCATCACCGATTTGATGCTGATGTGTTATTTCCGAAATTTGATGTCACCCTATGGCGACATCACGTGATCAAAACTTGTCAGGCAGATCATAAAAACGCCTATGATGTGACGTTTGAGACCTACGACCGACTATAATATCAATTAAGACCCATACTGCTTTAAGTTGGTTCTTATTGGCGGGTATCAGGCATTGGGTTGAATGATACAAAAAAAGTAATACATACGGAATTTCAAACAGACCCTTGACAATGCTTTGCGGACTATATAAAATCCGCCCTCTTTATATTTACGTTAAACAGATCAGCAAAAGTTGGAGTTAAGACTACATGGCAACCATAAACCAGCTTGTAAGAAAGCCTCGAGTTCGCATAAAAAGAAAAAGCAACGTGCCGGCTTTACAGAAGTGTCCACAGCGTCGTGGCGTTTGTACTCGGGTATACACTACTACACCTAAAAAACCAAACTCGGCTATGCGGAAGGTTGCGCGGGTGCGACTGACCAACGGGTATGAGGTGTCATCTTATATCGGTGGTGAAGGCCACAATTTGCAAGAGCACTCCGTGGTGTTGATTCGTGGTGGTCGCGTGAAAGACTTACCAGGGGTTCGGTATCATACGGTTCGCGGTAGCTTGGATACATCAGGCGTAACTGACCGTAAACAAGGCCGTTCGAAATATGGTACTAAACGACCAAAAGACAAGAAATAACCTGAACGTAGGAAAACGATATGCCAAGAAGAAGAGAAGTCCCCAAACGCGAAATACTGCCTGATCCAAAGCACCACAGTGAACTTTTGGCTAAGTTCATCAACGTGTTGATGGTGAGCGGTAAGAAATCAACTGCGGAAAAAATTATTTATGGTGCTTTGGATGTGCTGCAAGATAAACTGCGCAAGTCTAAAAAATCAGACGACGCAGAAGGTAGTGATGGATCTGAAAGTGGTGGCAAAGGTTCTGCTGCAACTGTGTTGCAGTTCTTCGAACAAGCTTTAGATAACGTTCGTCCAACCGTTGAAGTTAGATCTCGTCGAGTTGGCGGTGCAACCTACCAAGTGCCTATCGAAGTAAGATTGGATCGAAGTATCGCGCTAGGTATGCGTTGGATTGTACAGTGTGCTCGTTCTCGTGGTGAGAAAGGCATGATGTTACGACTAGCAGGCGAATTAGTAGATGCTGCACAAAACAAAGGCGCATCTGTAAAGAAACGTGAAGAAATGCATCGAATGGCTAAAGCCAACCAGCCATTTGCACATTTCAGATGGAATTAAGTGTAAAAGAATTGAGAGGATAATCCTGTGGCAAGCACACCTATAGAACTTTATCGAAATATTGGCATCGCAGCTCACGTAGATGCGGGCAAAACAACCACGACCGAACGTGTTTTGTTTTACACGGGTACTTCGCATAAAATCGGTGAAGTTCATGATGGTGCTGCCACAATGGATTGGATGGTTCAGGAGCAAGAGCGCGGAATCACAATCACCTCTGCAGCAACAACCTGTTATTGGTCGGGCATGGATAAACAGTATCCTAAACACCGCATCAACATTATCGATACGCCAGGACACGTTGACTTCATGATTGAAGTGGAGCGTTCTTTGCGTGTATTAGACGGGGCAGTTGTTGTGTTTGACTCTGTGTCCGGTGTTGAGCCGCAATCTGAAACAGTTTGGCGCCAAGCAGATAAATATGGTGTACCCAGAATTGTGTTTGTCAACAAAATGGATCGTATGGGTGCAAACTTCCTGCGTGTAGTTGAGCAAATCAAACAACGACTTGGTTCCAACCCTGTGATTGTCCAGTTGCCTATCGGTGCTGAAGAAACATTTATTGGTGTAATCGACTTAATCAAGATGAAAGCCATTCATTGGGATGAAGCAAGCAAAGGCATGACTTTTGTATATCATGAAATCCCCAAGGAACTTTTGGCGCAGTGTGAAGACTTGAGAGGAAAGATTATCGAAGCAGCTGCTGAAGCTTCGGAAGAGTTGATGGAAAAATACCTCGAGGGCGAAGAGTTCTCTGAGTCGGACATCAAAACAGCTTTGAGACAACGTACGATTAACAACGAAATCGTGCCTGTGTTTTGTGGTTCAGCGTTTAAAAATAAAGGTGTTCAAGCCGTTCTAGATGGTGTGATTGACTTCTTGCCAGCTCCTGTTGATATCCCACCTGTAAAAGGTTTAGATGAGGATGATCAAGAAGCTGTGCGTACAACTTCCTATGACGAACCGTTTTCAGCTTTGGCCTTTAAGATCGCAACGGATCCGTTTGTGGGCACACTCACCTATTTCAGAGCATACTCTGGTATTGTGAAATGCGGTGACACACTTTATAACCCTGTAAAAGGTAAAAAAGAAAGAATTGGCCGTTTATTGCAAATGCATGCGAACTCTCGCGAAGAAATCAAAGAAGTGCGTGCAGGTGATATTGCAGCTGCAGTAGGATTGAAAACAGTGTCCACAGGTGACACACTTTGCGACATTGACAAGATTATTACCCTTGAGCGCATGGATTTTCCAGATCCCGTGATCGCGGTTGCGGTAGAGCCAAAAACAAAAGCAGACCAAGAAAAAATGGGTATTGCTTTGGGTAAATTAGCGCAGGAAGATCCCTCTTTTCGTGTACACACGGATGAAGAGTCAGGTCAAACAATTATCCAAGGTATGGGTGAATTGCATTTAGAAATTATTGTCGACCGTATGAAACGAGAGTTCCTAGTTGAAGCTAACGTAGGTAAGCCTCAGGTGGCTTATCGCGAAACTCTGAAAAATCCTGTTGAACAAGAAGGAAAGTTTGTTCGTCAGTCAGGTGGTAGAGGTCAGTACGGACACGTATGGCTCAAAATTGAACCTCGTGAACGTGGTGAAGGTTACGAATTTGTGAATGCAATTGTTGGTGGTGCGATTCCAAAAGAATACATACCTGCTGTAGACAAAGGCGTTCAAGAACAGTTGCAAAATGGTGTGATCGCTGGTTATCCAGTGGTTGATGTTAAAGTCACGCTGTTTGATGGTTCTTTCCATGAGGTGGATTCGAGTGAAATGGCGTTTAAAATTGCCGGATCACAGTGTTTCAAACAGGGTGCGCTTAAAGCCAAGCCCGTGCTTCTCGAACCCATCATGAAGGTTGAAGTTGTAACACCTGAAGATTATATGGGTGACGTCATGGGTGATTTAAGCAGACGTCGCGGTATCCTCCAAGGTATGGATGAATCTCCTGCAGGTCGTGTGATTCGTGCAGAAGTGCCATTAGCAGAAATGTTTGGTTACTCTACTGATTTGCGTTCCGCTACTCAAGGTCGAGCAACTTATACAATGGAATTTGAGAAATACTCAGAAGCGCCTGCCAACGTTGCAGAAGCGATTATTGATAAGAAAAACTAATGTCCAATATTTTAAGGTAACGAGGTAGAGTCATGGGTAAGGAAAAATTTGAGCGTAAGAAACCGCATGTGAATGTGGGAACAATTGGGCACGTCGATCATGGTAAAACAACCTTGACGGCAGCGATCACCACAATTATGGCCAAAAAACATGGTGGTACAGCAAAGGCCTATGATCAAATCGATGCGGCTCCAGAAGAACGCGCACGAGGCATCACGATATCTACTGCTCATGTTGAATATGAATCGGCAAATCGCCATTATGCACACGTTGATTGTCCAGGACACGCGGATTATGTGAAGAACATGATCACCGGTGCTGCGCAAATGGACGGCGCAATTTTGGTGGTATCAGCTGCAGATGGTCCCATGCCACAGACTCGGGAACACATTTTGTTAGCTCGTCAGGTAGGTGTGCCGTATATCGTTGTGTTCATGAACAAAGCCGATATGGTTGATGATCCTGAATTGTTAGAATTAGTAGAAATGGAAGTGCGGGATTTGTTGAGTTCTTACGACTTTCCTGGCGATGACATCCCGATTGTTGTGGGATCTGCATTGAAAGCGCTAGAAGGTGATGAGTCTGACATTGGTGTGAAAGCGATTGAAAAGCTGGTTGAGACTATGGATTCTTATATTCCAGAGCCAGTGCGTAATATTGACAAAGCTTTCTTGCTACCGATTGAAGATGTATTCTCTATTTCTGGGCGTGGTACGGTTGTTACAGGTCGTGTGGAATCGGGCATCGTCAAAGTGGGTGAAGAAGTAGAAATCATCGGTATCCGTGACACGGTCAAAACCATCTGTACAGGTGTGGAAATGTTCCGCAAATTGTTGGATGAAGGGCGTGCAGGTGACAACGTAGGTGTATTGCTACGTGGTACCAAGCGAGAAGATGTGGAGCGTGGTCAAGTCTTGGCAAAGCCAGGTTCGATCAAACCACATACGAAGTTTGAAGCAGAAGTATATGTTCTGTCTAAAGAAGAAGGTGGTCGACATACACCTTTTTTCAATGGATATCGTCCGCAGTTCTATTTCAGAACAACTGACGTAACAGGAACCTGTGATCTGCCTGAAGGCATTGAAATGGTCATGCCAGGAGACAACGTGAAACTGCTTATCCAATTGCATGCGCCTATTGCAATGGATGAAGGTTTGCGTTTCGCGATTCGCGAAGGTGGCCGCACAGTGGGTGCGGGTGTTGTAGCTAAGATTATTGAGTGATGACTATGAGTAACAATCAGAGTATAAAAATTCGGCTCAAATCGTTTGACCATCGCATGATTGATGTGTCAACTCGTGAAATAGTTGAAACTGCAAAGCGTACTGGTGCACAGATTCGTGGTCCCATACCTTTGCCAATGAGAAAAGAAAAGTTTTCTGTATTAGTTTCTCCACATGTTAACAAAGATGCTCAGGATCAATATGAGCTCAGAACTCACAAAAGATTGGTGGTAATAGTCAATCCTACTGAGAAAACAGTTGATGCGTTGATGAAGTTAGATTTGGCAGCAGGCGTTGACGTTCAAATTAGTTTGGACGATTAATCTGCTGACGTGATACTGATTACGGTGCATGCGGAGCGTAAGCACCGTAATGAACAGAAGAAAACTATAGTAACGCACACAGCAAAATGGTGGGCGAATGATAGAGTGACTAAAGAGGTGTTAGAATGAACATCGGTTTACTAGGCCGAAAAATCGGCATGACTCGCATTTTTACCTTGGAAGGGAAATCGATTCCTGTTTCAGTGGTTGAAGTGCACCCAAATCGTATTTCTCAGCTTAAAATGATGGATAGTGATGGGTATACTGCGATTCAATTGACTAGCGGAACTAAAAAGCCAAGTCGAGTGTCTAAGCCTTTGGCAGGACATTTTGCAAAAGCTGAGATCGAAGCTGGTGACATGATGATTGAATTTCGCGTGGAAGATGTCGAAGCGTATAGTTGCGGTCAAGTGATTGCTGCGCAGGATGTTTTTGCTGAAGGTCAATTCGTGGATGTATCTGCGGTTTCCAAAGGTAAAGGATTTGCAGGAACAGTAAAGCGTCACAACTTTCGTACACAAGATGCAACTCACGGTAACTCACGTTCGCATCGTGTTCCAGGGTCTATTGGTCAAAACCAAACACCGGGACGAGTATTTAAAGGTAAAAAAATGGCGGGCCATATGGGCTCGAGACGAGTCACCACACAGAGTCTTGAATTAATTAAGATAGATTCTGAACGCAATTTGATGCTTATCAAAGGTGCTATTCCTGGTGCGCCTGGTGCTAGAGTTGAAATTAAGCCCGCTGTTAAAAAACAAACAAGGGGCGAATAATGACAACTAAGAAAGAAAGTGCTGAAAAAGCCGCAATGACCCTAAACCCTGCTGTGTTTGAATGTGATTTCAACGAAGGTTTGGTTCATCAAGCCGTTGTAACGTTCATGAATAATTTGCGCAGTGGCAATAGTGCTCAAAAAACACGATCAGAAGTACGTGGTGGCGGACGTAAGCCTTGGAATCAAAAGGGAACTGGCCGTGCTCGTGCAGGTACTATCCGTAGTCCACTGTGGCGTTCGGGTGGGGTTACTTTTGCATCTAAGAAAAGAGATTACTCGCAAAAGATTAATAAGAAGATGTACAAAGGTGCGATTCGCAGTATACTTTCGGAGCTTAATCGGACTGAACGATTGATCGTTGTCAGTGATTTCCATTGCGAAACACCCAAAACAAAAGACTTTCTAATTAAAATGAAGGAATTGAATTTAACGAATGCTTTGATTGTAACGCAGGAGCTTGGTGAATTCGAATATTTGTCTTCGCGAAACGTGTTTGATTATGGTCTATGTAGCGTCGACGAATTGGATCCAGTTCTTTTGTTAGGATATGAAAAAGTTCTTATGACTGAAGAGGTCATCAAAACTTTAGAGGAGCGTTTACAATGAATAAAGAAAGACTGTTGACGGTGATCAGAACGCCACATACCTCTGAAAAAGCCACGCATATTGCAGATAAGCACAAGCAGTATACATTTAAAGTTTTGAAAGATGCGACCAAAGACGAAATTAAAAAAGCCGTTGAATTGGTTTTTCAAGTAAAAGTAAAGCAGGTAGCTGTTGTGAATGTGAAAGGTAAATCTAAACGTTTCAAACAAATGATTGGGAAACGCAATGATTGGAAAAAAGCATTCGTATCATTGCAACCTGGTAATGACATTGATTTTACAGTGACAGAATAAGGCAGATCTAAAATGGTACTTATGATATCCAAACCAACGTCTCCTGGGAAACGTGGGGAAATTAAAGTAGTTCACAAACACCTTCATAAAGGTAAGCCACATGCGCCTTTAGTAGAAACTTTGAATAAAACGGGTGGACGAAATAACAATGGCCGCATTACTGTTCGCCATATTGGTGGTGGACAACGTTCGCAATACCGCGTAATTGACTTCAAAAGATTGAAGGATGGTATTGAAGGAAAAGTTGAGCGCATTGAATACGATCCAAATAGAACTGCATTAATTGCATTATTAGTTTACAAGGACGGAGAAAGAAGGTATATTATCGCCCCTTCAGGTCTTGAAAAAGGCCAGACAGTTCTGAGTGGAAGTGATTCGCCTATAGCTGTGGGTAATGCATTACCTTTGAAGAACATACCTTTGGGTACAACCATTCACTGTGTTGAGCTCAAGCCTGGCAAAGGCGCACAGATGTTGCGTTCAGCAGGTTGTAGTGGACAAGTGGCAGCCAAAGAAGGCGCATACGCAACTTTAAAATTGCGATCAGGTGAAATGCGTAAAGTGTTGTTGACCTGTCGGGCAGTCATTGGTGAAGTCAGTAATAGTGAGCATAGCTTGCGGGTTTTAGGTAAGGCTGGCGCCAAGAGATGGCGTGGCATTCGACCTACAGTTCGCGGTGTTGCAATGAACCCTGTTGACCATCCGCATGGCGGTGGTGAAGGTAAAACTTCTGGTGGACGTCATCCAGTTTCGCCATGGGGTATGCCGACCAAAGGTTATAAGACACGTTCTAATAAACGCACAGATCGGTTTATTGTTCGCGGTCGTAAGAAGAAGTAATGACAGGTAATTAAATTTTAAGAGGATAATATAGTGGCTCGTTCTATCAGAAAAGGTCCCTTTATTGATAGTCATCTATTACATAAAGTGGAAGAATCAGTTGCAACAAAGTCAAAAAAACCAATTAAAACTTGGTCAAGACGCTCAACGATAATTCCGACCATGATAGGTTTGACCATAGCAGTGCATAATGGCCGAGATCATGTTCCAGTCTATATCACGGATAACATGGTGGGTCATAAACTTGGCGAGTTCTCTATGACTCGAACATTCAAAGGTCACTCTGGCGACAGAAAGGTCAAAGGTAAGTAAGAGGCTAATGATGGAAGTCACAGCAAAATTAAGAAATGCGTCAATGTCAGCTCAAAAAGCTAGACTGGTCGCAGATATGGTGAGAAATGTTCCTGTTTCTAGGGCGTTGAATGTATTGAAATTCACAACCAAGAAAGGTGCGCAATTGATGCTGAAAGTTTTAGAGTCAGCAATTGCTAATGCCGAGAACAATAATGGTGTGGATATTGATGAATTAAAAATTAGTTCTATTTATGTTGATGAAGCAGCAACTTTAAAACGAGTTCTACCTCGAGCAAAAGGAAGAGCGAATCGTATTTCTAAGCGTAGCTGTCATATCACCATCATCGTATCGGACGAGGAATAATTATGGGCCAGAAAGTAAATCCAATCGGCATCCGACTGGGAATCAATAAAGAATGTAATTCTAATTGGTTTGCAGTTCACAATTATGCGGAATTATTGAATCAAGATATTAATCTGCGTAAAGAGCTGAAAAAGAAACTCATGGGTGCAGCAGTTAGCAGGATTCAAATTGCACGGCCAGCAAACAACGCTGTCGTAACGATTCATACTGCGCGTCCTGGGGTGTTGATTGGCAAAAAAGGCGGCGGTATTGAAGGTCTGAGAGCACAGATAGCTGCAAGGCTTGGTGTGCCTGTTCATCTTAATGTTGAAGAAGTCAGAAAGCCAGACTTAGATGCAACCTTGGTTGCTGAAGGTATTGCACAGCAATTAGAGCAACGTGTGATGTTTAGACGAGCTATGAAACGAGCAGTAACTTCTGCAATGAAATCTGGAGCCAAAGGCATTAAGATTTGTGTTTCTGGACGTTTGGGTGGTGCAGAGATTGCACGCAGTGAATGGTATCGCGAAGGCCGTGTTCCATTGCATACATTTCGTGCAGATATTGACTATGGCACAGCTGAATCTAAAACAACTTACGGTATTATCGGTGTCAAAGTTTGGATATTTAAAGGCGAAACTGTGCCCCAAAAAACGCGTAGCAATAATGACGTAAGTAAGTGATAGAGGGATAACGATTATGTTACAACCAAAAAGAACAAAATTCCGTAAACAAATGAAAGGCCGAAATAGAGGTCTGGCATTTCGTGGAAGTTCCGTTAGTTTCGGCCAGTTCGGGCTTAAAGCATTAGAACGAGGAAGATTGACCGCGCGTCAAATTGAAGCTGCACGTCGAGCAATGACACGGCATGTTAAACGTGGTGGAAAAATTTGGATTAGAGTATTTCCTGACAAGCCGATTACACAAAAACCTTTAGAAGTACGTCAAGGTAAAGGTAAAGGTAACGTCGAATATTGGGTGGCTCAAATTCAACCAGGTAAAATTTTGTTTGAAATGGAAGGTGTGACACGTGAATTGGCTATGGAAGCTTTTGATCTGGCCAAAGCAAAACTCCCATTTAAGGTGATGTTTGAAGAGCGGAAGGTGATGTGATGAAAACCATAAGTGAATTGCGTGCTCTTGATACAGAGCAACTTAATGATGAATTACTAACACTGCGTAAAGAGCAATTAAATCAACGCATGCGAAAAGCATCTGGTGTTTTAGATAAAACCCATTTGATGCGAAAAGTGCGACGTACAATTGCCCAAGTCAAAACAATTATTACACAAAAGGCAGGTACTCATGTCGTCAAATGAAACCAATGGTAAAACAATGATTGGAACAGTTGTAAGCGATAAAATGCAAAAAACAATTGTTGTTATGATTGAAAGAACAGTAAAGCACCCAAAGTATGGTAAAATCTTACGCCGTAGAAGTAAGCTTCATGCGCATGATGAAAATCAAGTTTGTAAAATTGGTAACGTGGTGAAAATTCAAGAATCCCGCCCGCTGTCCAAGCTTAAAAACTGGGTCCTTGTTGAGGTTATTTCGTAATATTAAATCATATGACTTTCAATAGAATACTAGGCCTGATATAATTAGTAGCCTTTTTCTGGTCGTAATATGATCTGGAGAACAAAATGATACAAATGCAGACTGTGCTTGAAGTCGCAGATAATAGTGGTGCGAGAAAAGTTATGTGTATTAAAGTCTTAGGTGGATCTCACCGTAGGTATGCACGTGTTGGTGATGTCATCAAAGTTAGCATCAAGGACGCAATTCCTCGCAGTAAAGTTAAGAAAGGTTCTGTGATGAATGCTGTAGTTGTTCGTACAGCTCAAGGCGTCAGAAGAGACGATGGTTCGCTCATACGTTTCGATGGCAATGCTGCAGTTCTCTTGAACAACCAAAATGAGCCCATTGGCACGCGTATTTTTGGCCCTGTAACGCGTGAGCTTAGAGAGCGGTTCATGAAGATTATTTCATTAGCTGCTGAAGTGCTGTAAGAGGGATATAAAATGAATCGTATAAAAGCCAAAGACAAAGTTATAGTGACTACAGGAAAGTCTAAAGGTCACGTGGGTGTAGTTCAGAAAGTAAGAGAAGACAAGATTTGGGTTGAAGGTGCGAATTTAATTAAAAAATGCGTCAAACCAAATCCGCAATTAGAACAAAAAGGTGGAATTGTTACTCAAGAATCTGCTTTGCATATTTCTAATGTGGCACTGTACAATGCTGCAACAGAAAAAGCGGATAAAATTGGTTTTAGATTTGTAGAAAAAAATGGCAAAACAATTAAAGTAAGATATTTCAAATCTAACAATGAATTGGTAGACGCAGTCTAATTAGGTGAAAGCAAATGACCAGATTAAGAGATGTATACAAAAAAACAGTTGTTGATGCGATGATGAAGCGATTCAATTATGACTCGGTCATGCAAGTGCCAAAAATTGTAAAAATTACTTTAAATATGGGTGTCGGTGAAGCTGTGAATGATAAAAAAGTCATGAACTTCGCTCTAGATGACATGGCTCGTATTACAGGTCAAAAGCCAGTTGTGACCCTTGCAAAGAAGTCCATTGCTGGATTCAAAATTCGTGATGGTTGGCCAATTGGATGTAAAGTAACTTTACGATCTCACAAAATGTATGAGTTTTTAGATCGTTTGATTACAATTACTCTGCCACGAGTAAGAGATTTCAGGGGTTTGAACCCTCGCTCTTTTGATGGTCGTGGTAATTATAGTTTGGGGTTACAGGAACAAATCGTTTTCCCTGAAATTGATTTTGATAAAATTGATGTGATTCGTGGTCTCGATATATGCATCACTACAAGTGCAAAGACCAATGAAGAGGGGCGTGCTCTTTTAGAGGCCTTTAATTTCCCATTAAAAGATAAAGCTTAGAAAGGATATTATTGTGGCAAGAAAATCCATACTTGAACGTGAACTTAAAAAAGCAAACTTAGTCAATAAATACAAAGAGAGACGACTTGAGTTAAAAAAAATCATTAAGTCCTCAACTGATTTCGAAGCGATTATGCAAGCTCAGACATCATTGGCTCGTTTGCCAATTAACTCATGTGCTGTTCGGCATAGTACACGATGCCAACAGTGTGGTCGTGGACATGCGGTTTATCGCAAGTTTGGCTTATGCCGAATCTGTTTGCGTAACCAACTTATGAACGGTAATGTCACCGGTGGTCGTAAGTCCAGTTGGTAACAGTTTTTTTTGGAGAATGAATGTGACTATGCAAGATCCGATTGCTGATATGTTGACCCGAATTCGCAATGGTCAACATGCAAAACACCAGCAAGTAACTTTACCTTCCTCAATCATGAAACAAGATATAGCTCGTGTATTGAAAGAAGAAGGATATATACAAGACTTTCGTGTAGAAGTAGGCGAAAGCAATATGAGTTCTATGACAATTGACCTGAAGTATTTTCAGTGCAAGCCAGTGATTGAGAGAATTCGAAGAATCAGTCGTCCTGGTTTACGAATTTATAAGTCAGCAAAAGATTTGGCTGCTGTTCCTGGTTTTGGAATTGCAATTTTGTCTACATCCAAAGGGATTATGACTCACGCTGCAGCTAAAAAATCTAATATTGGCGGCGAAGTAATTTGCGAAGTCGCATAGTAGGAAAAGAGGATAGATTATGTCTAGAGTAGCAAAAGCAAACATCACATTGCCTGATCACGTGGATATTGAGATTGGTGATAAACAAGTTACGATCAAAGGGCCTAAAGGCTCTCTGACACAGCATTGTAATCATTTAGTAGCTGTGAAGCGTTCTGAATCTGATAGCAATGTTATCACGTTCCAGCCCGCAGTTACTGATCCAGCTGCATGGGCGCATGCAGGTACTGTAAGAGCTTTGGTAAATAATATGGTGCGTGGTGTAACCGTTGGTTTTGATTTAACTCTAGAATTAGTAGGCGTTGGATATAGAGCTCAGGCTAAGCCAGGATTTGTAAGCTTGTCACTTGGCTATTCTCATCCTATTGAATACGCCCTTGCTGAGGGAGTGGTTGCCGAAACACCTACAAATACGACAATTATTTTAAAAGGTATTGATAAACAACTCGTGGGACAAGTCGCTTCTGAGATTCGCGCCTTTAGACCTCCCGAGCCTTACAAAGGAAAGGGAGTGAGATATGCGGGTGAAATTATTGCTATTAAAGAAGCCAAAAAGAAATAAGGTGAAATGATGAATAAAGCTATAGCTCGTAAGAGAAGAGCCACTAAAACCAGAGCCATTATCCGCGGCACAAAATCCATGAGAATGCGCTTAGTGGTAAGCCGATCAAACGCAAATATTCATGCTCAAATTATCGAGACGAATGATGCGGGAGATTTGGTAAAGGTTTCAGCTTCAACTTTAGATAAAGAACTTAAATTAACTTTAAAAGGTTCTAAATCTGAGCGTGCGTTTCAAGTTGGAAAGTTGTTGGCAGAACGTGCCAAAGAAGAGAACATTATTGATGTAGCATTTGATCGTGCAGGCTTTAGATATCATGGCAGAGTGAAAGCTTTGGCTGATGGTGCTCGTGATGGCGGCTTGAATTTTTAAAGGAACACAGACATGGCGTTTGAAGATACTAAGACTGATGGTTACCAGGAAAAACTGGTTTCTGTTACAAGAACAGCGAAAGTTGTCAAGGGTGGTCGGGTTTTTGGCTTCGCTGTACTCGTTGTGATTGGCGACGGTAAAGGTAAAGTCGGCTATGGCCGCGGAAAGGCGAGAGAAGTACCTATTGCAATTCAGAAAGCAATGGAACAAGCCAGAAAAAACATGGTTTACATTTCTTTGGCTGGTAATTCCATACATCATGAAATCACTTGGAACTATGGCGCTTCAAAAGTATTTATGAAGCCTGCAAGTGAAGGTACTGGAATTATTGCTGGCGGTGCAATGCGTGCAGTGTTAGAAGTTCTAGGTGTGCATAATATTTTAGCAAAAAGTATTGGCTCAACGAATCCAAGCAATATTGTGCGTGCAACAATTGGTGCACTGACTCATATTGGTACCCCTGATTATGTAGCTGCAAAACGCGGTAAAACCGTTGAACAACTTAGGGCAGAATCAGCATGAATAAAACAATAGATATCAAATTGGTTAAGAGCCTGATTGGTAGGTTGCCAAAACATAAGCAAATTGCAAATCAATTAGGACTTAGAAAAATCAACACCACAGTCGTTCACCCTAACACCCCTGCCATTCTCGGCATGGTCCGGAAGATTGATTATTTGGTGGAATTCGAGGAATCAGTATAATGAATTTAAATACACTTTCTCCAGATGTAGGATCCAGACCAAGCAAACGCCGTCTTGGCCGCGGAATTGGCTCAGGATTAGGAAAGACAAGTGGTAAAGGACACAAAGGACAAAAAGCCAGAGCAGGCGGTTTTCATAAGATCAATTTTGAAGGCGGACAGATGCCTATTCAAAGACGTCTTCCTAAGACTGGATTTAGCTCTCGTGTTGGAAAAACTGTCGATGAAGTCACTTTAACTGAAATCGCTGGCTTGAATGTTGAGATCATTGATTTGGCTGCTTTGAAAGCTGCGCGTTTGGTTAATAAATCAATTCTTGATGTTAAAGTGATCTTATCAGGTGAATTGACAACAGCAGTTAAAATAAGGGGTTTAAGAGTGACAAAGGGTGCTTTAAAACTCATCGAAAGCCTTGGTGGAAGCGTAGAAGCGTGAAATCGAAAAAACAACACTCAAGCGAATCATCTCAGGGCGGTTTGGCAGAGTTGAAATCCAGATTACTGTTTGTCTTGGTTGCTATTCTGATTTATCGCCTGGGTGCTCATATTCCGGTGCCAGGATTAGATCCTGAAAAATTACTGAATTTTTTCAATCAGCAGCAAAACACAATTTTTGGCTTATTCAATATGTTTTCTGGTGGAGCACTGTCGCGTGTAACTGTTTTTGCGATTGGTATTATGCCTTACATTACAGCATCTATCATCATACAGTTATTTTCGGTAGTACTACCATCCTTAGAACAGCTTAAGAAGGAAGGAGAATCTGGAAAAAGAAAACTTAATCAGTACACCAGATATCTGACTTTACTTTTTTCCTTTTTTCAATCATTAGGTATGGCCAGGTGGCTGGCAGGACAGCATATTGCTCTAAACCCAGATATGCTGTTTTATACAACAGCTGTGGTTACGCTCGTCACTGGAACCATGTTTTTGATGTGGCTTGGCGAGCAGATGACAGAAAAGGGAGTTGGAAACGGTATTTCACTGATTATTTTCTCTGGGATAGTTTCTAGTATGCCTAATGCGATTGCGACTGTCTTTCAACAAGTCAAAGAAGGTCAGATGCAAATGTTGTCACTTATTGTGATTGTTTTCATCATGATCAGTGTGACCGGGTTTGTTGTGTTTGTTGAGAGAGGTCAAAGACGTATTCGTGTAAACTATGCTCAAAGAACACAGGGTAAGAAAGTGTATGCGGCACAGACAAGTCATTTGCCTTTGAAAATAAATATGGCTGGTGTTATTCCGCCTATTTTTGCATCTAGCATTATTTTATTACCAGCTACGTTGGCGCAGTTTTTTGCTCACACCAAAGGTTTGGGGTGGTTGGCAGATGTTGGCATGGCTTTGACGCCTGGGCAGCCTCTGTATTTGATAGTTGATGCAGCTGCTATTTTATTCTTTGCATTCTTCTATACCGCACTTGTGTTTAATCCCAAGGATACCGCTGATAACTTGAAGAAATCTGGCGCATATATCCCTGGAATTAGACCAGGCGAGCAGACTTTAAGATATATCGATTCAGTCATGACACGTCTTACTTTGGTTGGAGCTATCTACCTTGTTTTGGTTTGTTTGGTCCCGCAAATACTGATGTTTACTTGGCATGTATCGTTTTATTTTGGTGGCACATCCTTATTGATCATCGTAGTCGTGGTGATGGACTTTGTAGCACAAGTACAAGCACATCTGATGACTCAGCAGTATGATTCATTGATGAAAAAGGCTAATTTTAAAGGCGGAAAATTGCCTGGGTTATTATGATAATTTTTGGAGTTAGTAATGAAAGTAAGAGCATCAGTCAAACGAATTTGCCGTAATTGCAAAGTAATTAAACGTAATGGAACGATTCGAGTCATATGTAAAGATGCTCGACATAAGCAGCGCCAAGGGTAATATTTGAGGAACTTGTGTTGCTGAATGTTAGTTTCATCCAAGATCACAGGCTCTTTTTGTTTTTACTTGATTTTAGTGAATTAACCTAGTATTATTGTTTGCCCTTTCGGGTACGGCAATTATTAAAAGATCGGAGAATTAAATGGCACGTATTGCAGGCGTAAATATAGCAGATCATAAACATGTTGTGATTGCCTTAACTTCTATTTACGGTATTGGACTGTCAACATCAAAAAAATTGTGTAAAACCCATGATATTGATCCTGCGTCAAAAATATCACAGTTGTCTGAAGCTCAGCTAGAATTGCTTCGTAATGAGATTGCAAAAATGACCGTGGAAGGCGATCTTCGTCGTGTTGTAACGATGAACATCAAACGGTTGATGGATTTAGGCTGTTATCGTGGTTTGCGTCACCGACGTGGATTACCTGTGCGTGGTCAAAGAACCAAGACAAACGCCAGAACAAGAAAGGGTCGGCGCAAAAGCGCGAATGTTTGATTTTTCTATCTAGGATATTTTAAATGGCTAAACCAAAACAACAGAAAACTCGTAAAAAAGTTAAACGCGTCGTGTCAGATGGCATCGTTCATGTGCATGCGTCGTTCAACAATACGATCGTAACCTTTACTGACCGACAAGGAAATGCCTTGTGTTGGGCAACTTCAGGTGGTTCAGGTTTCCGTGGATCGCGCAAAAGTACGCCTTATGCAGCTCAAGTTGCAACTGAAAAAGCTTCTGCAGTTGCAAAAGAATATGGCATGAAGTCTGTAGCGGTCTTTATTCATGGACCTGGTCCAGGTCGGGAATCAACTATTCGCGAATTGATCTCTCAGGAATTCAAAATCGTTGAAATTACCGATGTTACTGGTATACCGCATAACGGTTGTAAAGCAGCGAAAAAGCGTCGCGTATAGGAATTTAGGAGTATACAATGGCAAGATATATAGGTCCAAAATGTAAGTTATCCCGTCGAGAGGGAACAGATTTACTATTGAAAAGTGGCGTTCGTGATTTTAAGTCGAAGTGTAAATCTGAAAAATTGCCTGGACAACATGGCGATAAAAAGGGTCGTTTGAGTGGTTATGGTGTTCAGCTGCGTGAAAAGCAAAAAATCAGACGTTTTTATGGCGTTTTGGAAAAGCAATTCAGCTTATACTATAAAGCTGCTGCGGCGCAAAAGGGAGCAACAGGCCAAAATTTGATGTCATTGTTAGAGCGTCGTTTGGATAATGTTGTGTATCGACTTGGTTTTGCCAGCACACGTTCTGAAGCTCGCCAGCTAGTAGCACATAAAGCGATTATGGTGAATGAAAAAGTAGTGAACATTGCTTCTTATTTGGTTGAAATCGGTGATGTTGTGTCCGTGCGATCTAAGGCGAAAGCTCAAGGACGTATTCAGGCTGCTTTAGCTTTGTCTGAACAACGACCTACAAATGATTGGATTACAGTTGAATCTGGACAGTATAAAGGGTCTTTGACGAGATATCCAAGTTTGGAAGACCTGTCTGCAGAATTTAACGTCAACTTGGTAGTAGAACTTTACTCTAAGTAACCTCGGAGACTTATCCCTATGTATATAGATATTAATGAAATGTTGACGCCAAAAGTTTTAAAAGTCCAGTCTGATTCAGTACATCATTCAAGAATTGTTTTGGAGCCTTTGGAACCCGGGTATGGTGATACTCTTGGAAATGCTTTGCGCCGAATCTTGATGTCTTCTATGCCAGGTTGTGCAATTACCGAAGTAAGCATTGATGGTGTTTTGCACGAGTACAGCACGATTGAAGGCGTTGAAGAAGATGTGATCAATATTTTATTGAATCTTAAAGACGTGGCTCTTTTGATGAGTGTTGGTTTCGAATCTACCCTCTCTATTGATAAGAAGGGTCCATGTGTTGTTACAGCCGGAGATATTCAGCTGTCGCATGGCGTTGAAGTCATCAATCCTGAACTTGTGATTGCCCACCTCAACGAATATGGCGTGCTTAAAATGAGCCTCCATGTCCAAAAAGGAATTGGCTATCATTCTTCAGAAACTTTGCCAGTTGATTTGGAAGATGAAGTGCGCGTCAAATCTATTGGAAAATTGAAGATTGACAATAGTTTTTCACCTGTTAAAAAAGTTGCATACCATGTAGATAAAACAAGGGTGGAAAATAGAACTGATTTAGATAAGTTGACTATAGAATTGCAAACTAATGGTACAATTGACCCCGAAGATGCCATTCGTATATCTGCTAATATTCTTCAGCGACAATTACATGCTTTCGTGGACATGAGTTTCGAAGAGTCTAGCGCTGATAACAAAGTTCGTAATGATTTTGATCCATTGCTGTTAAGACCTGTAGATGATTTGGAATTAACCGTACGTTCAGCAAATTGTTTGAAAGCTGAAAACATTTATTACATTGGTGATTTGGTACAAAAAACTGAAAATGAATTGTTAAAGACACCTAATTTGGGTAAAAAGTCTCTAACTGAAATCAAAGATGTTTTGGCAATGCGGTCATTATCACTTGGAATGAAGCTTGAAAATTGGCCACCTAAAAATTTGGGTGAATAATTCTAAGTCTGGTTATTAAATTCTAATATTAATGAAGTTCTGGATTTAGATAAGTTTAGGAGTTGAAAAATGCGTCATCGTAATTCAGGTCGTTCTTTAGGCCGTACATCAAGCCATCGTAAGGCTATGTTTGCTAATATGTGTTGCTCTTTGATTGAACATGAGCTTATTACAACAACACTTGCTAAAGCCAAGGAACTTAGACGCTATGTTGAGCCTTTGATTACCGAGAGCAAGGCTGATTCTGTGGCTGCACGTCGTCGTGTATTTGATACCTTGCGTTCAAAGTCAGCAGTTGGTAAGTTGTTTGTCACTCTTGGTCCACGTTATGAAAAGCGTCCTGGTGGTTACTTGAGAATTTTGAAATGTGGAAATCGTGTAGGTGACAATGCACCTATGGCTGTCGTAGAGCTGGTTGATCGCTCAGTAGTTACAGTTGAAGAAGCTGCAGCAGAATAAAGTATTCTATCCCTTAACCGCACCTGTGATAGGTGCGGGTTACACACTATCCCATCGTCAGTTCTATCATAGTGCAAGGATAACCGTCTATGGCTGTTGATTCAAAGCAATGGTTATTATGGGTTTCAGAAATTCAAGCGCATTGTCGGTCTGGATTGGCCTTTTCACAAAACGAGTTTGATAGACAGCGACTGGTTCGTATTGCTGAAATTGCTGCTGAAATCACTGCGGATATCTCATGTTTCCCACCCGATGTCATCAAACCTTTGTTTACCATTGATCAAAAAGCTTATGCAACACCTGTGCTGGATATTCGTTCTTTTGTCTTGAATGATGATAAAGTGTTGTTGGTGAAAGAACGAATGGATGGTTTGTGGACTCTGCCGGGAGGTTTTGCAGATGTGAATGAATCTCCTTCAGAGGC
Organism: uncultured Legionella sp.; assembly: GCA_964625775.1. Lineage (GTDB taxonomy): Bacteria > Pseudomonadota > Gammaproteobacteria > Legionellales > Legionellaceae. The sequence goes on from CAZVEH010000012.1 coordinate 45,847, forward strand.
AGTGGTGAGAGAAACATGGGAGGAGTCCGGATTTTTGGTGAAACCTAAGGCCTTACTTGCATTATGGGACAAATTGAAACACGAGCATCCTCTGCAGTGGCCCCATATTTATAAGTGTATATTTCATTGTGATTTGCTAGCCGGAGAACCCAAAATCAATATCGAAATTTCAGATATTGATTTCTTTTCTATGGAAGATTTGCCGCCTTTGTCGACTCCAAGAATTACTTTAAAACAGATGAAAGTGTTGTATGAATTGGCTGTGAATCCACAGCAAACAGTGTTTGATTGACGTTTATGATAAAAGGTGAACGAATGATACGTGAATTGGCTGGTACTAAAATAGTATTGGGTATTTGCGGTGGAATTGCGGCTTATAAAACTGCTTATTTAGTACGTGAGTTGTGCGCTTTGGGCGCCGTGGTTCGAGTAGTGATGACCCGTTCAGCCTTGTCATTTATTCAACCAATGACTTTTCAAGCATTATCGGGAGAAGATGTTCGTTGTGAGTTACTGGATGAAAATGCAGAACGTGGCATGGGGCATATTGAACTTGCACGTTGGGCTGACTATTTGCTCATAGCGCCAGCTACTGCAGATTTCATGGCTAAAATGGCGCATGGTCTGGCGGATGATTTGCTATCGACCTTGTATTTGGCGAGTACTGCACCAGTTGTTATTTGCCCAGCTATGAACCAAGTGATGTGGGCGCATCCAGCCACAATAGATAATGTTGTGGTGCTTCGAGAGCGGGGTGTGCTGATCATTGGACCGGCAGATGGCTCACAAGCGTGTGGCGATGTGGGATTAGGGCGGATGGCTGAGATAGAAGACATAACTGCCAGTTTGCAATTATATCCTGTGAAGCATTTACTGCAGGGTCGTGACTTAGTGATCACTGCGGGGGCAACTCGAGAAGCGATTGATCCTGTTCGTTATATCAGCAATCATAGCTCGGGAAAAATGGGTTACGCTTTGGCAAGAGCGGCGCATATTGCAGGTGCACGTGTTCATCTGATCAGCGGACCCAGTGACCTAAATCCCCCTTTGGGAGTGATATATGTGGGAGTAGGTTCGGCACAAGACATGTTAGCGGCAGTGTTATCTGCGCTTAACCCAGGTGCGCTGTTTATTGGTGCAGCTGCCGTTGCAGATTATCAAGTGCTGCATGTCAGTGACAAGAAGTTAAAAAAACAGCACCATGATACGATAAGCTTGACCTTGAAAAAAAATCCGGATATTTTAGCCGCGGTAGTTGCCACTGGGCGAGCGGCAATGGTGATTGGTTTCGCCGCGGAAACACATGATGTCTTAGTGAATGCTGAGGAGAAACTTCACAGCAAAAAACTTGATATGATCATCGCGAATCAGGTGGGCAAAGGTTTGGGTTTTGATCAGGATACGAATCAGGTCACCGTCATAACAAACGACGCTTGTATATCACTAAACTTGGCGCCTAAAATTACTTTAGCAGGACAAATAATCGAAATTATTGCAAAATCTTTGCAAGATATTGCTTTGAGGAATGTACATGAACTCTTCTATTCAGCTTAAAATACTTGATCCTCGAGTTGGGGAAACCATTGAGTTACCTCAGTACGCAACCTCTGGTTCTGCCGGTATGGACCTGCGTGTATGCATTGATGAGCCGATCCAAATTGGTGCTCAGGAAACAGTGTTGTTACCCACAGGTTTGGCTATATACATTGCAGATCCGCTGCTCGCAGCTGTGATTTTGCCGCGCTCAGGACTTGGCCATAAACATGGCATTGTATTGGGAAATTTGGTGGGATTGATTGATTCTGATTATCAAGGTGAATTAAAAATTTCTTGCTGGAATCGAAATGCGGAACATTTTACCGTTAATCCGGGTGATCGTATTGCACAGTTGGTCTTTTTACCTGTGGTTCGTGCTGAATTTCAAATTGTAGAGTCATTTGAGCAAACCAGCCGTGGAGAGGGTGGTTTCGGTAGTTCTGGGAGAGCATGATGACTCATACAACTGCTTACCAATTATGTGCTGTTGAACAGTCTATTTTTCGTGCATATGACATCCGCGGTATTGTTGACCAACAATTGAATGAGCATACTTTTTATACCATTGCAAAGGCCATTGGCTTTCGGTTACACGCATTAGGTCGTTCGCAAATATTAGTTGCTCGAGATGGACGTTTGACGAGTGACGTTTTTGTTAAGGCTTTAATTCAAGGGCTCATGGAAAGTGGCGTCGACGTGGTTGATTTGGGCGCTGTGCCTACGCCTGTGATGTATTACGCCACACAGGTGTACGGTATAGATAGTGGATTGATGATCACCGGCAGCCATAACCCATCCGATTACAATGGTATTAAGATGGTATTGGCAGGTACCACGTTAGCTCAGGATGATATCCAAATTCTATATGACTTGATCCTAAAAAAGTCTGTGGTAGAAGGCACAGGTCAATATACATCTTTTGACATTTTACCAGCTTATGGCCAACGTATTCTGGGTGATATTGTTTTGAAACGTCAACTACGTGTGGTAGTGGATTGTGGAAATGGGATTGGTGGGGTGATTGTCCCAGCGGTACTGCGCGAGCTTGGATGTGATGTGATTGAATTATATTGTGATGTAGATGGTCGTTTCCCCAATCACCACCCAGATCCGACCGTAGAAGACAATTTGATTGATCTGAAAGCCAGTATCAAAACCCACCAAGCTGATATGGGTTTGGCATTTGACGGCGATGCTGATCGTTTGGGGATTGTCACCGGAGAAGGCGCGTTGATTTGGCCTGATCGATTAATGATGTTTTATGCAAAACATCTACTCCAGACTCAGCCAGGTGCCACGATTGTGTATGACGTAAAGTGTTCTCGCCATTTGAGACAAGTGATCGAAGCCGCTGGTGGTAAGGCCAAAATGTGCCCAACAGGACATTCTTTGGTTAAAAAAATCATGAGAGAAGAACAGGCTGTGCTAGCGGGTGAAATGAGCGGACATATCTTTTTTAAAGACCGTTGGTATGGTTTTGATGATGCACTTTATTCTGCATGCCGTTTATTGGAATTGTTGTCTTTATCTGAACATCCTGTTGATGCGCAGTTTGCTTTGGTCCCAAATAGTGTAAATACGCCAGAAATTAAAATTCCAATCTTTGAAGAGAAAAAATTTCAGTTTATGCAATCATTTGCTGAGCAAGCGCAATTTCCGGATGCAGAATTAATTCACATTGATGGATTGCGCGTGGAATTTGAGCATGGTTGGGGCTTGTTGCGGGCTTCGAATACGACGCCATGCTTGGTTGCACGCTTTGAGGCACAAACTGAAATCAGTTTGAACGCAATACAATCTTTGTTTCGAGAACAATTAAAAACGTTTGATGCGACATTAGCTATCCCATTTTGATAGAGATATGTATATAATGCGCGCTTTAGTCTTTTTAGTGGTGAATCAAGCATAGTTCAAAACGCTTGCCGAGCGCTCATTTTGGGGTGCATTTGCGAGAATGTGAAATAATTGCTAAGCTATAAAAGCTTCTGGGTTCAAAAGGAGAAGAAACAAGGTGAGTATTGAATGACAAAACAACGAACTCCGAATAAAATAATTCAAGCCACGGGTGTTGGCTTACATTCAGGAGATAAAGTCCTTTTGACTTTACACCCAGCACCTGACAACACCGGTATTGTGTTTCGTCGGATTGATCTAGATCCTATTGTAGAAATCCCTGCCTTGTACGAAAATGTTTGTGATACCACGTTATGTACTACTTTGCAGCATCAGGGTGTAAAAGTTGCAACGGTAGAGCATTTGTTATCTGCTTTGGCTGGATTGGGGATTGATAATGCTTATATCGATCTGAATGCACCAGAAGTCCCCATTATGGATGGCAGTGCTGCTCCTTTTGTGTTTTTGATTCAATCTGCTGGAATTCGGGAGCAAATTGCAAAAAAACGTTATATTCGCATTTTAAAACCCATTCGCATCGAAGAACATGGAAAATATGTTCAATTTTTGCCCCATGATGGTTATCGCATTTCGTTCACGATTGATTTTGATCATCCTGTGTTCACACATAAACCGCAGACAGCGGTGTTTGATTTTTCCGCGACATCGTATATCAAACAGGTGTGTCGTGCCAGAACGTTTGGTTTTTTATCTGACTATGAAAAACTAAGGGTTTCTGATCTCGCAAAAGGTGGTAGTTTAGACAATGCCATTGTGGTGGATGAGTATCGTGTTTTGAATGAAGACGGCTTGCGTTTCGATGATGAATTTGTAAAACATAAAGTGTTGGATTCCATAGGGGATCTCTATTTATTAGGGTCTAGTTTGATTGGTGCCTTTGAAGGGTACCGTTCTGGGCACGAGTTGAACAACAAATTATTACGTAAACTGATGGCACATCAAGATGCTTGGGAATACGTGTCTTTTGATAAAGAAGCGTATCAACCCATTCTAAATCCGCAGCTATCGATTGTTGGTGTTTGAGTAAACAGATCTTTAATAAGGCTGAATTCTAATTTCAACAGATACCAATTGATGCAGTTTGGCTTCAGAGCGTAATCTGTTTCTTAATTCTGGGGCCAAATAGCGCAACTGAGTTGCCCAATTTGGATTTTGGGTGATCAAAATCAGCTTTCCAGAACGGAAACTACCCACCCGACAATGCGGTTGCAGTTCTTCTGGAAGATAATTTAAAATCAAGCTGGATAATGTTTCTAATTTGATGGCCTCAGTACATATTTGACTTAACTTAGAATTTAAACACTTACTGATATGACGCATGTATCACCCGGTTTTAAAGAAACAAAAGCAGTAAGCATTCAGCACCTTTCAAGGAAAGGCCCTATTTAATATGAATTCACAAATGTGACAGAAACTATCACACACTCACTAGTCTTCAATGGTCAAAGCATATAAGATTGAAGATAATCGTACAAGCTAGGATGGGTAGATATGCCAGAAAAAATGACAGGAAATCAGGTGATATACCAAGCTCGGTTACATTGGGTGTTGTTTTTAGGCCCGATAGCATTGATATTAGTTGCGCTGGCGTTGGATCATTATGCCCATGCGCCACACCCATTGTTTTGGTATGTTGCTGCTGTTGCTCTGATTTGGGAGCTTGTGATCTGGTTAACGTATCACTTTTCCTTTTTAAACATTAAAAAGAATCATGTCGTCATGTGCAGTGGCATTATTGTACGACAAACAGTAGATATTCCTATGAGTAAAATAGAAAGCATCGATATTCGCCAGTCAATATTGGGCAGTATTCTTCGATATGGTACTTTGGTGATCACCGGAACCGGGGGAAGCCGTCAGTTTTTTAACTTTCTCGATAAACCGTTGACCTGTAGACGCCATATAGAAAGCTTGATGTATGATGTAAATCACTAATTGAATGTATGTTCACGGGATAATGCATGGATACTAAAGATTATTATCAGGTGATGGGAGTAAAAAAAGAGGCGTCTGCCGAAGAAATCAAGGCGGCTTATCGCCGCTTGGCAAGAAAATATCATCCTGATTTGAATAAAGAAGTCGATGCGGAAAAGAATTTTAAAGATTTAGGTGAAGCATACGATGTGTTGAAGGATCCTAAAAAGCGTCAGATGTATGATCACATGCAGAATAACAAGCACTACCAAGAAGACATGAGACACACCGAGGATCAAACCCCGGGTTGGGGAGGTTGGGGCGCGCAGTCGCAGGCAAATGGTGGTTTTGATGCTGATTTGTTTGAATCCTTGTTTGGTGCGCGCCCAGTACGTGGCGGTTCGGATTTGCATGGAAAAATTACCATCAGCTTGCAAGAAGCCTTTGATGGTGTGATCAAAGAAATCGAAATTCCAGATGAAACAGGACAACGCAACCAAGTCATTAAAGTAAAAATACCTGCAGGCGTTAAATCAGAGCAACAAATTCGTTTGGTAGGCAAGGGTGGGGCGGGTCATAAAGGCGCTCAGAGTGGAGATTTGTATCTCACCATTCTCATCAAGCGAGATGCTTTGTTTGATGTTGTAGACAACGATGTGTATTTGACTTTACCTATTACGCCGTGGGAAGCGGCGCTAGGCGCAACCATAAAAGCACCTACTTTGGCGGGAAAAGTTGATTTGAAAATTCCACCAAAATCCCAAGGCGGCCAAACCCTCCGCTTGAAAAAACGCGGATTACCCGGTAAGACCCCGGGAGATCAGTACGTTATTTTGAAAATTGTCATTCCTCAGCCTAAGACTGATGCGGATATTGAGCTATATAGAACTATGGCAAAAGAGATGGCATGTGATCCCAGAGAGCACCTGGAGGTTCGTCATGGTTAAGTATTCGATGCTGACCGGGGTATTGGTAGACGATACCCTGAGTATTACTTTTATTGATCTTTGTCGACAATATGGTATTCCAGAGGAGATCTTACTGGAGATGCTAGAACACGGTTTGATTGCGGACATTACTGTGCCCAATAAGCAAATCGTTTTTGAGCCCTCACATTTGAAACGCATTTTGTCTGCTCACCGCATTCATAGGGATTTGGGGATCAATTCACCCGGCGTTATTTTGGCATTAGAGCTCCTGGATGAATTAGACAAACTACAACAACAATTAGATATTCTCCAACGTCATATTCATAGCTGAACACCTGGATCTTTCGGCCTCATGGAGTGCGGATCAGCGTAGTAAGTAGGTAACGTTCCTGAAGTTTTTTAGACAATATTTAATCTTAAATCTGTGATCAATTTAAGATGTAACTCCCCACGTCATCCCGAGCGCAGCGAGGGATCTTCTGTCGTGTGGTACTTGTAAAATAAAAATAATGCAAAAAACACTTGAAAAAAGATGTGGTAATGATCAAATAGCTGCATGAAAGACTAT
>CAZVEH010000013.1:0-52155 GCA_964625775.1 uncultured Legionella sp.
CCCAGAATGGAACGACTTGTATCAATCGATTCTTTAAAAATTGTGCCACACGACAATCCCTCGCTACGCTCGGGATGACGTGGGGAGTTACGTTATATTGTTTTATTTGAAATCTAATTGGGTGTGTTTTTTAAGATGTCGTCAAGTATGTCTTAGGTAACACGTCCCTAAAGTTTTTTTGCATTCTTCACAGTCTTAAGGTGTGTTGACAATTGGCTCTCAACGCCTACGCCAGGAATTTGAGTAGCATGATACAACACTCAAATCAGCACAACTTATAATATTCTAGCGCTATCTTGCGTGCTTCAGCGTGATCAACGATGGGTTTTGGGTAATCTACGCCTAAACATAAACCCAATTCTGCATCCGTAGCCATCCAAGGTTGATGTATCCACTTCGGTTTGACATGGGCTAACTCAGGAATCCATTGTCGAATATAGTCTCCCTTAGGATCAAATTTTTCACCTTGTAACACAGGATTAAAAACACGAAAATAAGGCGCTGCATCTGCACCACATCCAGCAACCCATTGCCAACTGGCGCTATTGCTGGCCAAATCAGCGTCCACCAAGGTATCTAAAAACCAATCAGCACCCAGGCGCCAATCAATCAATAAGTCCTTAGTTAAAAAAGACGCGACTATCATACGCACCCGATTGTGCATATAACCTGTCTGCCACAATTGACGCATACCCGCATCAACGATCGGAAATCCTGTCATGCCTTTTTGCCAACACGCTAAATGCGACTGATCGTTATGCCAAGGAAATGCATCAAATTGATTTTTGAAATTGGTCGTTGGGAGCGAGGGGAAATGATAGAGCAAATAATACGAAAACTCTCGCCAGCCTATTTCAGCTAAAAAACGTTGTGCTGAGGGCACATCTACTGTCGATTCAGCCATTATTTGCTCTAAAACACGCCAAATATGCCAGGGACTGATTTCGCCAAAATGCAAATGGGGTGATAACTGGGACGTAGCATCGGCAGCAGGAATATCGCGCGCATGGTGATAGTGCGTGAGATGGTGCTTTAGAAACTGCTTTAATTTTTTCTGCGCACCTTTTTCGCCAGGTTGCCAATAGGATGCGAAACCCTCAGCCCAGTTGGGGCGTTGCGGTAAAAGATTCCAATCTCCCAGTCGATCACTTTTCACCGACACCCGGGTGGGATACCGAGAAATCTTTGCGGGCTTGGGAATATCCATTTCTTGTAAACAATGCCGCCAAAAAGGTGTAAACACTTTGTAATAGGTGCCACTTTTGTTTTTGATGGTCCAAGGTTCATTCAACAAACTGCTATTACAGCTTTTCACCTTAATCCCCGCGGCGCGCAAGGCAGTTTTGATGATCATATCGCGCTCGATGACTTTGGGTTCATAACAGCGATTCCAATATACCGTGTCGACCGCGTGGGTCTCTGCCAATTTCAAAAGGATATCAAGCGGCTTGCCATGCCGCAAAATTAAGTGCAGCTCATGCTTTTGCAAACTCTCATCAAGTGAAAACAAACTATGGTGCAACCACCATTGTTGCGCGCCACCAACAGGCTGAGTATCCGTGTCCCGAATATAAAGGGGTATTAAGTGGGCATGCTCGTGGCAAGCCAACGCCAAAGCCGGATTATCGCTACAACGTAAATCCTGTCGAAACCAAACCAATGCTGTCGTCATGCTGCTTTGTCATAAAAAATGGTGTTCTATCATAGCCTGAAATATTTATGAAGACCAACTTGCAAAATTCATACAAGTCGTTAACATGTTTAAACACCATCGTAATACCGGGAACAAGATGAAATTTGTTGTTTTTTTGCTTCAGTTGATTATATGTACCGCATCTATAGCGGCAACACCGATTGATGGCACCTATAGCGGCATAGTAGGGGGATACATCTATACTCCGCCTAATCTGGATCATGCTTATGGTGTTTACACACTCAACTCTCCGCGTTACCAGGGCGGTTTTGATGCGGGTGGTCATTATGGTTACAAATCCAACCCCATGCGGTATGAAGCGGAAATCACTTACCTCAAAAGCAATATTGACCACTTTTACTTAGATAATATAGAGCAAAGTCAAGCGGATGGGTACAATCAAGGTGTTTTCGGAATGGCCAATATCTATTACGACGTGCCCATGATGAATCCGGTCCTGCAACCTTACCTAGGCGCAGGCATTGGCTATGGCTGGGTTCAAGCCAAAATCAATAGCCCTGGCCCCACTACTGTCACGAATTACAATGCCGAAAACTCAACATTTGCCTATCAAGGCATGGCAGGGATCACCTACAATTTTGCCGAAAATTATGCACTGAGTTTAGGATATCGTTATCTGGCTACGTCTAATCTTTCAGGCTTTGGGGAGATGTTCCAAGCGCATATTGCGCAAGCAGGCGCAACGTACCGCTTTGACCAAGCAAAATATAAATAATGTCTTCCCCCATTACGGGAGAAGGTGCCGAAAAGGCAGATGAGGATACGTCCTCATCATGACAAGTAATCGGGACTCACGCAAAACTTAACGAAAAGATCGAAGTTTGGCGTAAGTCTTGGTAATGACGGATAAGGACATCACGTATGACACATGCACCTATAAAAGCACTTGGCGCGGGTATGGTTCTCCTCCTAAGTGCGCAAAGTTTTGCCATAAAACCCGTGCAAGGCGCCTATGCCGGTGTATTTTTAGGCCCGACTTATACGCCTAATATTGCGTTTACTTTAAATCCCAATAATATTCCTGCAGCAACTCAAGATGCTTTTACATCTTCCTTAGAGACCTATTTAAACGTTGCTCTTCCCAACTTACTCAACATCAATAGAGACATCCCCAGTCAACTGACCTACTCCGTTCTAGGCGGCATCGGCGGACAAATCGGCTACCGGTTTTGTAATAATTACCGAGCAGAATTTGAAGTATTTTACAATAACAATCCATTCAGCGAGCTAAAAATAGGCGACTATGTCGCCATCAACAGCGTATCCACCAGTCCTAATTTTCACATTGGCGGCGACACCAATACCGGCGCTGGTATGGTCAATCTTATTTATGATTTACTTGTACCGAGTAATGATGGGTATTCTGCTGTTGCACCTTATATTGGGTTGGGTTTAGGATATTCTTACGTGCAAAATAGTTTGCAGTTTCATTATGGCTCTAATGTCCAAGCAGTGAATACCGCAGGCGCACTCCCACAAACGTTGTATGAAAAAGATTTCACCCAAGCCCACAGCACGTATGCTGGCCAAGCCATTTTGGGTATCAGCTATTTCATGGATGACTTTTGCTGGCTATCTGCTGACTTACGATATTTTACCACGGGTACGACTAAAACAAGCAACCCGTTCAATGACAGTGTTTTTCAACGTAAAACCATATTATATTCCGCAATGATTGGTTTCAATGGGATCCTAGATTTTGGCTAATACATACCATATTTTACCCTCTTTATTGTCTGCCAATTTGATGGCCCTTGGTGAGGAAGTCACTGCCATCCTTGCAGCAGGTGCTGATCTGTTACATGTTGATGTGATGGACAATCATTATGTGCCCAATTTAACCTTCGGCCCACATCTTTGTCGCGCATTACGCAAACAGTTTCCAAAACTGCACATCGATGTGCATTTGATGATCACACCAGTGGACGAGATGATTCTGGCTTTTGCTGAAACAGGCGTGGATCGCATCAGCATCCACCCTGACGCAACCTTGCATTTGGACAGAAGCCTGCAATTGATTCACGATTCGGGCTGTAAAGCAGGTCTGGTCTTAAATCCGTCCACCTCGATTGATCACATTCGCTGGTGTCAACATCAGCTGGATTTTGTATTGATGATGACGGTTAATCCTGGTTTTGCCGGGCAAAAACTCATTCCTGCCATGATCCCCAAAATCGATCATGTCCACCAGCTCTACCCTGAATTACCTATTTGTGTGGATGGAGGAATCACCTTAGACAACATCGCCTCCCTAGCACAAGCTGGTGCAACAGAGTTTGTTGCCGGTTCCACCATTTTCCAAAGTGATGACTATACAACCATGATACAAAAACTTCGTCAACAACTCGCACAAGCCAATGTTTGATATGCTGTATCGTCATCATCCTGTCTCCCCTTGTGGGAACAAAGTACCACAAGGACGGATGAGGGGTTCTCAGAGCAGAGCGTACCCTAGGCTTCCAATCCTCCTCCTACTCACGCTTTTACTCAGCTCCTTTTATACCTACGCAGATGAGCCTGCGCATACCCCGCAAATCTACCTCACCAAATATCTCACCTATGTTCATTGGGTAGAGCATTTGCCAACAACAGCGGATCCAGAATTCATTCAATTCATAGAACCCACCACACCATTAACCCAGAAATTACGTGATAAATGGTTATATCAATTGGCAAAACGTCAAGACTGGCAGCATTTTCATCAGTATTACCGAGCGTCCGATGACGTCGGTTTGCGTTGCCACGAACAATCTGCCTTGTACCATCTGGGACACACCCAGGATGCTTTGCAAGGCGCTTTACCCTTGTGGCTTTCAGCTCAATCTCAACCTCCAGCATGCACAGCACTGTTTGATATATTGTTGAAGCATCATCTGTTGACCCAAGCACAGATCGATCAACGAACCAAATTGGCTTTGGCCAAAAATCAAGCCACTCTTGCGCTGTATTTGCTCAAACAATCTGGGAAAGCACGAGAAAAAGAAACCGAGGCATTGAACGAAATTGCTCGCAATCCAAAACGTATTGTCTTCTTACAGCCAGGCAATTTGAATGGTGATCTGTATCTGTTCGGCTTAAAGCTCATGGTATCGCGTGATATCAAAACAGCCATCAACTTATGGCGCCACCCACAAACGTCTCGCGTGCTGGACACACATCAAAAACAACAGTTCTTGGCACATTTGGCCCTTTATAAAGCCATGCGCAATCAAGACGATGCTGAACTTTGGTTTGCTCAAGTTAGCCCAAAGTATTGCGATCCTACTCTACGCGAGTGGGAAATTCGTTATGCATTGATGCATCAGCATTGGCAGAAAGTTCTGCAACTCACGGCTCAAGATACGCTGACACAACCTGAGCCCAATTGGCAATACTGGCACGCAAGAGCCTTAGACGCCCTAGGACGACATCAAGAAGCCTTACAGCACTATCAAATATTGGCACAAAAACGATCCTATTATGGCTTTTTAGCCAGTATCCAATCCCATCAACCCTTGCATTTTGAAGCCGAACCCGCTAATCAGGATTTACAAAGCATTGCGGTATATACCCCTGTGACCGATAAAATTGCCCAAATGTACCAAACACAACAAGGATGGCTCGCTGCCAGAACTCTCAATGAGTTCAGTATCGAGTTACCCAAATCTGAGAAAAGCGCTCTTACGTACTGGGTAGCAGAACATTTACATTGGCCAGGCAAGGCCGTACATTTGAGTTCAAACGACGAAGCGTTGTTTCATCAGTTGAGCCTGCGTTTTCCTTTGACACATCGCAACACCATCCAAACCTATGCCAGGGTGTATCATATTCCTGAAGCACTGGTGTATGCCATGATTCGCCAAGAGAGCACTTTTTTTGAGGATATCAAATCTACAGCAGGCGCGTGCGGTCTGATGCAAATCCTGCCTCGTACCGCAAAAAGTATTGCCAAATATATCAAAATGTCTTATTCAAATGATAAGGAATTGTTTTCTTCGACCACCAATATCCATTTGGGTGTGGCTTACTTGCATATGCTGAGTCGACAATTCCAATCTCATCCCGTATTGATGGTGGCCGCATATAATGCGGGTCCTAAACAAGTACAACATTGGTTAAAGAACCATCCTCCAAAAGATATTGATATATGGATTGAAACCTTACCTTGGCAAGAAACGCGCAATTATCTTAAAAATGTGATTTCTTTTTATGCGGTATATCAATATAGAATGCATCAAACCCCAAACCTAGATGTTTTTTTGCAACCTTTTTCAGGAAAGTAAATCAGCCGCTCAAAAGAGCGGCGTGATGATGCGTTAAGCTAGGTCACAGCTTTAGGATGAAACCAGTCAATGGTAGGCAGTATGCGCGCAATCACTTCAAAATATTGTAGTACGTAAATCACCAGAACCACGAAAACCACAATATTTAATAACATAATGATGAATCTGGGTATCGGCAGAAACCGATTGATCAACCCAAGTAATACACCAAACACTACGATTATCAACATCAAATTTAATAATCCAATCATGATTATCCTTATGTTAGACCCTTCCCAAATTCAGTCTACTCTATAATAAGTAGAATGAATATACTTCAGGACTTACATTAGGGATCTAGGTGTATGGTCTATAATAACAACATCATCTCTAATTTTGGCTGGGTCTTAACTATGATCATTAATCTATCTAAGGATTTTGAAGATCTGGCATACGCATTAGCAAAACGATATCGTGAGCCGGTGATTGAGTTTCCTGGCAACTATAATTGGACACACGATTTATCCCTAAACACGCATGAAAAACCTATCAAACGTCTTACGATTATTGGGCATGGCGATAGCTTGTATGATGATGAGCAGTCCATGTTTGGCGGTAATTCCAATGAAAGAATCATGCAAACCCAAGAATTTTCTCATGTTTTACTGAGCCTTTTGAAATACAATGAACGTCTTAAGCCTGGATTTTGCAAACATATTCAGCACATAGATATCATCGATTGCCATAAAGGTGAACAAAAATTCAAAAGCAGAGAAATTGCCGAATATCTGCATATGGATGCTTTTTTAAAAGAAGCAGGCGCTCATATCCACATCAACGGTTTTGCCAACCCCACCGATTCTAAACTTGGAACAAGCTTACGGGTACACACTAAAAAGCCAACCACGTTACTGTTTTATGCATTTGATTCGAAAAAGGCGTTTGATGATTATAAAAAAACAAGTGCCGCGTATGAAGACTTAAAAGTTACATTACACCGCACAGAACAAATACCTAATAACCCCAAATTAGGAGCAACCCCTGCAAGCAGAGAAAAAACCGTCGCAACACTGAAAGCAAAATGTGACGCTCTGATAGAGAAAAAAAAACATATTTTACGCACTAAAACTCACAAAGTCAGCTATATCAAAGATCCCAGAGACTATTTCTCAGATCACCCCGAGTGCAAAATCCTATTATCTAGAGTTTCTCAGCATAAAAAACACCACCCTTCTCCTTTTGAGAAAGAACACAGCACAAAATCTTCACGATTTTTCTCTAAAGATATGGATGCAAAAAAACCAACCAAGCATCGAAAAAAGAAAATATCTCAGAAGAATTCAAAGCCATAAAGCTTTTTTCCTCCTAGACAAACCCCGTTTGCAACATAAAATATAAATAATTATATGTGATGTAAGCATTTATTGTCTTGAAGAAATACGTAGAACCCTTTATGATCGGGCGTCTCATTAAAAAACGCAATCTCATGACCAAACAAACCATTATCATTGGAATTTCTGGACCATCTGCCTCTGGAAAGAGTCTATTGGCAAATACGATTGTGAATGAACTTGGTTCTGATCAAGTCGTTGTGATCTCTGAAGACTCGTATTACAAAGACAATGGCCACCTGTCCTCTGAAGCACGTGAAAATATCAATTACGATCACCCTGATTCCATTGATCACGAATTACTCTGCGAGCATTTGAGTAAATTGCAAGAAGGACAATCCGTTGAAATTCCAATCTATTCGCATTCTCAACACATTCGGCTGCCTGAAACACAATTGATTGGTCAGCATACCATCATTGTATTAGAGGGCATTTTATTATTCAGTGAAAAAGCATTACGTGATCTCATGGATATCAGAATTTTCATGTCGGCGCCTCTGGATGTTTGTCTAAGCCGACGTTTGATGCGCGATGTGGTAGAGCGACACCGCTCTTTTGAATCCGTTCTCCACCAATATGAAGCCACAGTACGTCCCATGTATTTACAGTTTATTGAACCTTCCAGTCGTTATGCCGATATCATTGTACCGCGCGGCGGAGAAAATCGGATTGCGATAGATATGATCAAAGCAAAAATGCGCGAATTACTCGCAGCGCCATAAGGGGAAAACAATGGGGTTTTTAACAGGTAAAAAGATTTTAATTGTCGGTTTGGCCAGCAATCGTTCTATTGCATACGGTATTGCCAAAGCCTGTCATGAACAAGGTGCAGAGCTGGCTTTTACCTACCAGAACGACAAACTGAAAGAGCGTGTAGAACGCATGGCTGCTGATTTTAATGCGACGCTTTTATATCCTTGCGATGTCGCAGACGATGCGCAAATTGATAACGTTTTTGCACAATTAGGCCGGCATTGGCAACAATTAGATGGTTTGGTTCATTCCGTAGCCTACGCGCCGGCTGATCAAATCAGCGGCAGTTACATTGATCACGCCACACGTGAAGGATTCCGCATCGCACACGACATCAGTGCGTACAGTTTGGTCGCACTGGCCAAGGCAGCTTATCCTTTGCTACAAGAAACACAAGGGTCGATTCTGACATTGAGTTATTATGGCGCAGAGAAAGCAGTCCCAAATTATAATGTCATGGGTATTGCCAAAGCCAGTCTTGAAGCAGCCGTACGTTATTTGGCTGCCAGCATGGGCCCCAAAGGCATTCGAGTCAATGCCATATCAGCAGGTCCTTTAAAAACTTTAGCCGCTGCCGGCATCAAAGATTTTCGTAAAATGCAGTCAGCTTATGCCGAAGTCACACCCCTGCAACGTAATATCACCATGGAAGAAGTGGGCAATACCGCAGCATTTTTATGCTCCACTCTGGCCTCAGGCATCACCGGAGAAGTCATCCACGTTGACGCAGGCTATCATGCAGTGACGATGAGTAGCGTAGAGTAAACTGCTTAGGCGCTTGTTCTACCCCACTCTTATTCGGCAACAGCTCAAAGAGGCGGGGTAAACAGCAAGCCATGACACATCATCAATAAAAACAAGCAAGTTTCTTCGACCCTAGAGACAAATCATAAGAATTGACACAAGTTTGGAAAAATTTAGGCTAAAATCTTCTCCAAAACCCGCTCTGCAGCATCTTGTGTGGCTTGAATATCTTTTTCCTGATGCGCAATCGACATAAACCCCGCTTCATACAAAGACGGTGCAAAATACACACCCTCCTCTAGCATGCCGTGATAAAACTGCTTGAATAAAGACTCATCAGACGCCGCTATATCTGATTGTTGCCATAGGTTGGTATTCTCAGTAAAGCAAAAACCGAACATGCCACCCACAGCCCGGCCCGCAAAAGGAACGTTTCGCGCAGCGCAAACTTCGGCTAGCGAGGCAATCAAAGCTGTACTCAGATGATGTAACTGCGGATAGAAATCAGGCTTTTCAAGTTCAGTCAGCGTCGCTAAGCCCCCTGCCATCGCCAATGGATTACCGGATAATGTCCCAGCTTGATATACGCCACCAGCAGGTGCAAGATACAACATGATATCGTCTCGCCCTCCGACAGCGCCAACAGGCAAACCACCACCAATCACTTTACCCAAAGTAGTCAGGTCGGGCTTGATATCATATAGAGCCTGAGCCCCTCCCTGAGCGACGCGAAATCCTGTCATCACTTCATCAAAAATTAAAACAGCCCCATGATGATCGCATAGTGCGCGTAAACCTTGAAGAAATTCGGGTTTCGGTAAAACCATCCCCATATTGCCTGCAATCGGTTCCACAATCACTGCCGCAATATCTGCAGCATAATGTTCAAATAGACGGGTTGTGGCATCCAAATCATTAAAATCAGCCGTCAATGTATGCTCAGCTGTACTGGGTAAAATGCCTAAAGAAGCAGGCATACCTAAAGTCAACAACCCAGAACCAGCTTTTACCAATAAGGCATCACTGTGGCCATGGTAACAGCCATTGAATTTGATGATTTTGGATTTGCGGGTATAGCCGCGTGCCAACCGAATCGCAGTCATGGTCGCTTCAGTCCCCGAATTGACCATACGAATTTTTTCAATAGACGGCATGAGGGTACTGATTTTCTTGGCCAATCGAATTTCTAAATCCGTGGGCGCACCAAAACTCATCCCCAATTGCGCTTGCTCAATCACCGCCGCAACCACCGCAGGGTGACAATGCCCTAGAATCAAAGGCCCCCAAGATCCCACAAAATCAATATAGCGTTTATCATCCACATCAATCACATACGCGCCCAAGCCCTGTTTGAAAAAAATAGGCTCGCCACCCACGCCACGAAAAGCTCGAACAGGAGAGTTTACCCCACCAGGGATAATGGTTTGCGCGTCTTTGAACAATTGCTGTGAATAAGTCATAATATAAATACCTTTTGTGTGACCCCAAGTACCCCATGAGCTTAGTCTCGCTATCGTAAGCACCTAGCTCCATATCGCGTGCTTGGAAGTACAAAAAATTAAAAAAACTTCAAAATACCCTAAAGTTTTTTCTTTTCCTGCCGATAACTACGCGGAGTATTATAACAGAGGAGTACAAAATGGCCAAAAAACCCCGCCTTCATGACTCGACATTATCCTTAGAGACCCCACTCTCTCACCAAATTCTAGACCAACTAGATTTTTCTGAAACACAAAAGCAAGTCGCTGCTTTGATGAAAGCGGTATTACATGAAACCACCCTCAATGAAAACAAAATTTGTTTTATCAAAGAACAGTTAAACGACCATCGATATCAAGTCAATCCCAAAATCATCGCCGAAAAATTATTAGAATGCGTTGACAATCCCGATCTCACTGCTACAGAATTATCTGTAGAAGTATAAGGTTCTAAAAAAACCGAGACCTTCTGGCTTTCGGGGAGAAGGTCTCCCAACAGAGCAGTGGTCCCCCCAACCGTTCGGCCTGAGGAGGATGCACAGCATCAGGTCTCGAAGGCTTACTTTCGAATACCTTATCCTATTTGTCGCTGCATAGGGCTCTTCAGGACAATTAAAGAGATCGATGTTTTACATAAGTCCTGATCATGTTAGGATCCTAGAGTCATTTGATTCCAGGTTTATTTTACAAGCATCATACAATATGATCATATTATGATCTATAATTCATGTAGAAACGGTATGTTTTGAGTTTGGACAACACAAAAGGAATTGACATGAAAAATAGACATGTTCCTGATATTCAGACACCTTCGGACGAAACCAGCTCAGAAGAAGATGCGTCTTCTTTAAGCCAGTATGATCCAGGTGAGGATGAGTTCTCTGACCAAGAATTCGAATCCGAACAATTACACATCGACGAGGATCCCTTTTCGCCTGCAGAATCGGAACTGAATAGCGCAACATCAGCTCCGGACATCTTAAACAGCGAGCATCAGATCCACAGTTATATGGACCATATCGAACAACGCATGTTAGAACTCGAACCCCAGCTGCGTGACACCGAAAACAAAACAACGGAGATGTTTAAATCTAACGCCACGCTTCTTAATAATCTCTACGGCAAAAATACCACGGGCAACGCTTACAAACAAATACAGTATTGGCGAGACAGAAGCATGATCTCAACAAACGTAGCTAAGAAAATAGACATTTTTTTAGATAGGGTACAAAAAGTAATTGATAAGATAGAGAAACTCAAATCCTCTCTGGGCAACAATGAAGAAGAACTATCCGCAAAACGTCCAAAACATTCATAAAAAATCATGACCCGCTAGCATTGCGGGTCATGCGCTTACTGGGGCTGCATCCGTAGAGCACCATCTAATCGAATCACTTCGCCATTGATCAAGGTGTTTTCAACCAAATGAACCACCAAAGCGGCAAACTCTTCTGGGAAACCCAAACGTTTGGGAAACAACACCGTTGCGCCCAAACTATCTTGAACCTCTTGGGGCATACCCAATAACATCGGTGTGGCCATCAACCCCGGCGCAATGGTATTGACACGAATACCAAGTCCCGCCAATTCACGCGCGGCAGGCAGGGTCATTGCCACCACCCCCCCTTTGGAAGCCGCATAAGCCATCTGTCCAACTTGTCCTTCAAACGCGGCAATCGAAGCCGTATTGATCATCACCCCACGTTCATGAGAAAGTCCAACAGGATCCAATCGCGACATAGCATCTGCCATGACGCGCATCACATTAAATGTTCCGACCAAATTGATATCGATCACTTGTTTGAATTCACTCAAAGGCATAACGCCTTTTTTATTGACCATACGCCGCGCCGGTGCGATGCCGGCACAATTCACTACAATTCTTGGGATACCGATGCTATCTATGGTGTATTGTAAAGCAGCCTCTACAGACTGATCCGAGCTGACATCGCAAGCAATTGCATCATTTTGAGACGCATCAACCTGCCTATCCCAAATCATGACTTTGATGCCACGTTGTTTTAAGGCAATTGCGGTTGCTTTCCCCAAGCCCGAAGCCCCTCCAGTCACTACTGCCGATTGGTCCATGATATCCATAGAGATTCCTTAGGTTGAAGACGTAATAAATACCTTACTCAAGGCCTTGAACGCTGGCTTTCCTGCTTGTTCGATCCATTCAAAAAACACCATGTCTCGTGTGACCAATTGCACACCTGCTTGTTTCATGCGTTTTAAACCATAATGATGATCGAGGTCATGGCGACTGCCGACAGCATCTACGACCACGAATACCTCTACCCCAGCCACAAGCAAATCTAATGCTGTTTGCAATACACAGACATGGGTTTCTATCCCCGCCAAAACTGCTTGGCGCTTGTTCATACTTTGCCAGTGTTTTTGGAAAGAAGGGTCGCGATAACAAGAAAAATAAAGTTTATCGATATCGGTTTTACCTGGCATTAATTTTCGCAAAGGTTCAACGGTTTGCCCAAGTCCTTGACGATATTGCTCCGTCACTAGAGACGGAATATCCAGCTCACTGGCCAATCTCATCAACCATTGGCAGTGCGACACCACACTATCCACTTGTTGGATATGGGGTGCAAGTTTTTCTTGAACATCAATGATCAGCAAACAAGATTTGTCTTTTTCTAACAACATGCTCTTCTCCCTAAGACTCACAGGTTGATCGATATCAATCACCTGTAGCATACGATTTTTTCTGGAATTCGGCTAGGACATCTTTTCTGTCAGGACTTACGCAAAACCTCGATCTCTTCGTTAAGTTTTATGTTTAATTCGGTCATTTAGTATACCTAAACTCCCTCATTAAAAACAAAACTTGCCTCGACCTCGAGGTTTTGCGTAAGTCCTGTCTGTTCCTCCTATTCAACTTGACGTATAAATTTCATCAATTGATCTCGCAACAAAAGGCAAGTTGCGTTATGCTTTGCGCATTCTCATAGATTCATGGTTTAGGTAAAAAAATGTGGTTTAATAATGCTCTTGTGTATTCATATCAATTCAACCAATCTCTTGATGATCTCCCTGCTTTGGAGCAAGATCAGCTCAAACCCTGTCCTGCGCATGCGCGTTTTACGTATGGTTGGGTCTCTCCATTTGATCAAGGACTAACCCATAGTGTTGCTGGCTGCACTCTGATTTGTTTAGGCAAAGAAGAACGCATCCTCCCGCGTAACGTGATTCAACGCCACGTGACGGAGAAAGTCAAAGCGCTGGAAACAGAACGAGGTTTTCCAGTCAAACGTTCTGAACGCGCACAAATTGCCGAAGACATCGAGTTTGATTTATTACCCAAAGCTTTTTGTTTGCAAAAAAAGTTATTCGCGCTATTTGACACCGTCCATCAACGACTGATTATCAATTCCAGCAGTGTCAATCAAGCAGCACAACTTTTAGCACTGTTACGTAAATCCATCCCAGGCATGCAAATTGAACCCTTGGGCTGCTCTGAAAATCTGACCTTACGGTTTAATGATTGGATCAACCACCCGAATGATTTGCCCCCTAATTTTGAATTGGCATCTGATTGCTTACTCACGTCCTTGGACGATGAGAAAAAACGCTTTTCTTGTAAAGGTGGAGAACTGGCTGAAATTCAGTCTTTGTTGTCTCAGGGATTTGCCGCCAATGAAATTTCATTGATCTGGCATGAGCGCATTCAATTGACGTTAACTCAAACGCTATGCCTCAAACGTCTCAAATGTTTGGATTACTTACAAGATGATCTGAACGATATTGCCAATATGGATGGAGAAGAGCATCAACGTGATGCAAAAATCACCCTGCTTTCAGGAGAGTTACGTGGTTTATGCAATAGCATCATCGCTGAGCTTGTTGGCAATCAACCCCTGAAAACATCGACCAACGACGCTGTCACTAGCCAATGATGAATGGACGAATCCCAATGAAACGAATCAATATCCTTGTTGTAATACTCGCGGTTTTATCTTTAAGTGCGTGCAAACACTGGTGGGGTGGATCTGATGATGAGGACGACGGTCCTTTCCAAGGCATGAACGCGCAACAAATCTACACCGAAGCCAAAGAAAATTTGGCAAAAAAGCAGTATTCAGAAGCCATCAAACGGTTAGAAGCGTTGGACACCTTGTATCCATTCCACGATGATGCCGAACAAGCAGAAATTGATCTGATCTATGCGTATTTCAAAAAAGAAGATTATGCTTCCACTGCGGCTACAGCAGAACGATTTATCCACTTATATCCCAGAGCAAAGAATGTTGATTATGCCTACTACATGAAAGGGTTGGCAAACTTCAGCCAAGTCAGAGGGGCATTGGCTAATTTCCTCCCAATGGACCAAGCCACTCGCGATCCGGGTACACAATCACAAGCGTACTCTGATTTTGCATCCCTGGTGCAGAAGTTTCCAAACAGCAAATATAAGCCTAATGCTTTGCAGCGCATGATTTATTTACGCAATATGTTCGCTCAGCGAGAACTGCATGCTGCGTATTATTATTATGATCGTAGAATGTTTGTGGCCGCCGAAGAGCGCGCCAGTTATGTGCTTAAAACCTATCCGCAAGCCCCAAGCGCACAAGAAGCGCTGGCGGTGGTATATTTTTCCAATTTGGCTTTGGGCCTCAATGATGCGGCGAATGACGCCTTACGTGTGTATCGTGCAACCTATCATAGCAATCCCAAAAAAATCCGAGAACATTCGCAAGAAATATAATCGTTGGGCGCAAGCCCAACCCATTTTTCATCGTAAAAAATTGTCACACATCAACAAAAGCATAGATTTTAAAGAAAGTGTTTGCATGAAAATTCGCTCTGTTATAAAATCCGCAACGGAGAGGTGGCAGAGCGGTCGAATGCGGCGGTCTTGAAAACCGTTGAAGGGCAACCTTCCCAGGGTTCGAATCCCTGTCTCTCCGCCAAACACCCCGTTCATAGTCGAAAAAACCCAACTCAATTCATCCTTCTGCCCTAGAGAACAATCATGCACCCTATTATTTTATTTTTTGAAGACCACCGCGATCCCATTGCAAAAGACCTATTAAGTACACATCTTAAAGACTTACAAACGCTGCAATTCAATACACTCGCGTTAGAAATTGACAAAGACATGTCGATTGATACTCATCTTGCCGCATTATTTAAATTTTGTGGCTCCTGGTCGGCCCTCAAAGCATCAGCCACTGAAAAACTGCTACAGTCCGTTTCCCAAGCAACCCAAAGGGAGTTTTATCATAATATCTCTTGTATTCCAGCCAAAAAAGCAGAGGCCAATTTGATTTTGAATGTGAAACGTCTGGAACAACCTATGACATGTAGAGGTTTTGATTTAAACCTGGGTGACATACGTCTATTACCACCCGAACAGCAATTGAGCGCTGCATATGCCTTGCAAACTGAAAGAGAGTTCGCGATGCAACAGCGTTTAACCGAGCTCAGTAACACGGATGGCGTCGTCGCAATTCTCGGATTATCGCATTTTGGGGTAGCTACTCGTCTAAAAGAGCAAGGTCATGACGTATTTTGCTTTTTACCCGTGAGTATCACCCCAGAAGCAGGTGTATGTCATCAATTTTTAGAAAAGATCGAGCAACATGATGCAGCAGTGGCCGATCTTGTTTTACTTGATCAACGTGTGCATTCCACAGAAGAGCTGTGGCAAGTCATAGCATCAACCATTCAGCCAGCGCCTATCACAGCCGCAAGAATGGGCTAAAGCCTGATGAGGAGTCATCCCACCCTATGATCAAGAGAGCAACTCACAAATCAACTGCCATTCTTCACCACTAACAGGCAAAACCGACAAACGATTGCCCTTGCGTAATAATGGCATCTGACTCAGCCCCGGATGTTGTTTCAACTCTTCCAAAGTAATCAGTCGCTCAAATTTTTGACGAAAACGCAAGTCAACCATAAACCATCGTGGATGCTCCGGCGTGCTTTTTGGATCTGGGTGCTCTGACTCCGGATCAAAAGCAGTATGATCCGGGTAAGCTTCTCGCACAACTTCCGCCACGCCAACAATACCTGGTGGCTGACAATTGGAGTGGTAAAAAAACACTTGATCACCGCACCGCATGTCTTGGCGCATAAAATTTCGTGCTTGATAATTGCGCACACCATCCCAAGATGTGGTTTGCTGCGGCGCTTGTTGCAAATCATCAATGCTAAAGCACGCTGGTTCAGATTTCATTAGCCAATATTTCATAGATATATCCCAAAGCCGAAATGCTTTATAATACTCAAACTTTTCATCAAAATCCCATCTTAATGTTTGCTCTTACAAAAAACACCTCTTTTTATCTTTTGACGACGATTATTTTGTCATTTTTATTACGCCTTGTATTTCTTGGGCAACACGATTTATTAGTCGAAGAAGCCTATTATTGGAATTATGCTGCGCACCTTGATTTTGGGTACCTAGATCACCCCCCTATGATCGCGTTATTGATCAAACTGTCCACCAGTCTGTTTGGTATCAATGAATTTGCGGTGCGTTGCCCGGCAATGCTGTGCTGGATGATAACCGCCTACTACAGTTACCAGTGGTGTGAGTTAATTCAAGCAGGCACAGGGCGGTTTGCGATTTTACTCTTGTCTATTTTGCCCTTCTTCTTTTTATGGTCTGTGGTGATGACCCCTGATTTGCCGTTGATGGCATGCTGGTCAGCTGCGTTATATTATTTATATCGAGCACTGTGTTTGCAACACTCTAACGCTTGGTATGCTGCCGCCGTAGCCGTTGGTCTGGGATTGCTATCAAAATACACGATTGTATTGTTAGTCCTCGCAACAGGCTTATATGTATTGTCCTCTGCAAACACACGACGTTGGCTCTGGCGCAAAGAACCTTATTTGGCTGCTCTGATCATAGTGTTGTTGTTTTCCCCTGTGATTTATTGGAATGCGGAGCACGATTGGATGTCTTTTGCATTCCAAAGTACACGGCGTTTTCAAGGGAAATTTTATTTTTCTCTGCATCAACTCCTGGGGCTCCTGGTGCTGTTTTTAACGCCTGTTGGCATCATAGGGTTAGGTAGATTGTTTCAACGTCATAGCCCCTTTGTCATAGACCCATCCACTAAAAAATTCATTCGTTACTATGCGCTTATTCCTTTTATGGTATTTGCCCTGTTTAGTCTTAGTCGAGAACTCAAATGGAATTGGATTGGTCCGGGTTTACTGGCACTATTGCCATGGCTAACGCTGTTGATGAGCCATCAACGCTCAACCCTGAAACAATGGCTGTATACCACCCCCCTGTTGCTCCTAGGCTATGCTGCGCTGTTTGTCTGCATCAGTTTTGGGCAGCCGGTTTTTTTCAATCAACTCTTTTTCAGTAAAATGATTTCTTGGGACAAACTGACTCAAAGCTTTTACCACATTGCCACCACCATGGATGTCTCAGGAGAAGCCCCGATACTCATTCCTTTGGATACCTATAGTATTGCCAGTGAGTTGGCTTTTTATCAAACCAAAATGGCACAATCGCATCCAACATATCGCCCTTTGCGCATCCATGATGCGTCAATGTTTGAATTCGATGGATTGATGTTTAAAATGTGGAGTCAGTTTCCATTACAAGGTAAAACAGTGATTTTGATCGGTAAAGAAGCCAGTGCTTTTGATAATAATCTGATCACGGCTGCTTCTCAAAGCCTATCGCCGATTCACCAAATATGGGGACTGAGTCAGGGACAATACCACAAACTAAGGCCCTATTATTACAGAGTGGGAGTCATGAAGTAACCAAGTCATTCAATCTTATGATCAACGTAGCCCGCAAGTAGCACAGCGAATTGCGGGGTTACGCTAAACCAGCGACATTGTCGATCCCGCAATTCGCTACGCTACTTGCGGGCTACCCGAACAAACTGTCTTAATTTTTTTCTTCCTTGCCTATCAAGTCATTCGTACCGCATTTTTAAAAAACATTTGATTTCTTGAAAGCGTAATTTAAAAAGAACTTGCAACGCATCTTTGATGCTGTTTGAAGGCAATTTGCTCTTGCCATGTTGTCTGTCAATGAATTGAATCGGAAATTCTTTGATATCAGCATTGTTTTTATGTAACAACCATAACAAATGCAACTTATAAGCATAGTGATTGGACAAAAAATTATCCGGCAATATTTGCAGCAACATATGGCGACGTGTGGCACGAAAGCCACTGGTAAAATCTTGATAGCAGCGTGTCAACATGATTCTTGCGATGTAATTGCCCAATACAGAAAGGAATTTACGATGAACGCCCCAATTCTGTGGAATACTCCCGCCCTCTACATAGCGACTCCCCACCACGACATCGCACGTTTTTAATAACATTAAAATGGGTTCAAGATATTTCGGTTGGTGAGATAAATCCGCATCAAACTCCAGAATGACGTCTGCGTTTAACTCATGCAAAGCATAGGTCATGGCTTTGAGATAAGCTGAGCCTAACCCTGTTTTATAAGGCTCGACTTGCAGATGTAATTTACCTGCATACAAGGGTATTAAACGTTGTACAATGGCCTGGGTCTCGTCGGTTGAAGCGCTATCAAATACTAAAACCTCAATAGCGAAATCACCCAGATCCTGCGTGCGTTCAAATACCTGACGCAGGGTTTCCTCAATCACCAAAGCTTCATTGTGAGTGGGAATGATGATAACCGCTTTTTCTCGGGTAGCTAGCATGATTCTAACGGTACAAAGTTTATTTTTTGCCAACGACGAGCACGACTGGTGCGATCTTTGACTTCTCCAGCCAGTTGCCCACAAGCAGCATCGATATCATCACCGCGTGTTTTGCGTGTGATGGTATTGATGCCTTTCGCCATCAAACGATCACGAAAATCTAAAATAGTTTCCCGTGAAGAGCATTCATACTGCGTCATTGGAAAAGGATTAAATGGAATTAAATTGACTTTAGAAGGCACATCTTTCAGTAATTTGATCAGAGCCTGAGCATGCTCAGGTTGGTCATTGACACCTTTCAACATCACATATTCAAAAGTCACCACACGACGTGGCTCGTTTTTGAAATAATCTCGACACATTGCCATCAATTGGGCCAAAGGATACTTTTTATTAATAGGTACCAATACATTGCGTAATTCATCCGTAGGGGCGTGCAAAGACACGGCCAACGCCACCGAACTACGTTCACGCAAACGCTCCATTTCTGGAATAACTCCAGAAGTACTTAATGTGACTCGGCGTTTAGATAACCCATACGCAAAATCGTCCATCATGATGTCCATGGCTGTGACCACGGGCTCAAAGTTCAACAAAGGTTCGCCCATACCCATCATCACCACATTGGTGATGCGTTTGTCATGCTCACCTTGCCGTTGTGATAAAGCTCGAGCGGCAACCCATACTTGGCCAATGATTTCGGCGGTCGACAAATTACGATTGAATCCCTGTTTTGCTGTAGAGCAAAAACTACAATTCAATCCACAGCCCACCTGTGAAGAAACGCACAACGTACCGCGTTTGGCTTCGGGGATAAAGACCGTTTCAATACAATTACCACAGGATAATTTGAGTAACCATTTGTGGGTACCATCTTGTGATTCTTGGCAAGCAATGATTTCAGGCACACGAATTTCTGCGACCGCGGCCAATTTGCTACGCAAGCCTTTTCCAAGATTCGTCATTTGTTCGAAATCATTTTGACCAAATTGATGAATCCATTGCATCAATTGTTGCGCACGATAAGGCTTCTCACCCAATGTATGAAAAAAATCACGCATTTGTGGCACATTAAAATCTAACAAATTGATTTTAGAGGCAATGGATTCAGTCATGATATAGGCTTACTGACCCATCACATCATTCGGCTCAAAGAAGTACGCAATTTCTTGTTGCGCAGTCTCAGCACTGTCAGAACCATGCACAGCATTCGCATCGATACTGTCCGCAAAATCAGCACGAATAGTGCCAGGCGCTGCATCTTTAGGGTTGGTAGCACCCATGATATCACGATGCTTGCTGATAGCGTTCTCGCCTTTCAATACTTGAATCATGACCGGACCAGAAATCATAAAGTTGACCAAATCTTTGAAAAAAGGACGATCTTTGTGTACGGCATAAAACCCTTCCGCATCAGCACGGCTCAATTGACGCATTTTAGCCGCTACAATCTGCAAACCCGCTTGTTCAAAACGAGTATAAATTTGACCAATCACATGTTTGGCAACAGCATCTGGCTTGATAATTGATAAGGTTAATTCAGTAGACATCAGGAACTCCAATAGGATGAAAGCCCCATATTGTACACTAAAACGCTTTTTTGAGGAATATAATTAAGCACACGTCCAAAGTTTTTTTATTTCCAAACGTGCATCCCAAAACCGATAGACAATGTGCCGTTATACTTAATCGTGAGGATATTAAACATAACTTTACCTAAATTCATCATTCTTCTGGGCACCCAGGCGCGCACTCAAAGCCTCCATTGCAAAGATCTTGGGGGGTGGTTAGTCCACTACAGCAATCTGCCGCAGTCTGATTTTTATTCAGGCAATGCCCCCCTCCCAGGCAGGTTTGAGGGCATGTTACGCTTGCATGCGCTCCTAAAGCGATCATGCTCAGCGTTAGTGCTGTAACGCATAAACTATACGTAGTAAAATCTTTTTTGTACCTAGCGGTGAATTTTTTCATGATAATCTCCTTAGGTAGATAGATAAATGCAAGCCGCCGTGCCTTATTTTGTTCATTAAGAGAACCATAGCTCACCTTAAGGATAGAGTCAATCTGACAACATCTACTACGAGCGACTACTTCTTCCAGGATAAGACTTGGTGTGTACGTAGACCCTGTTTTCGACCAACGTTAGTTTATCATAGCCCGCAAGAAGCGTAGAAATTGCGGGAATGCCTAGTTTATGATAACCCCGAAATACACTACGCTCTCGCGAGCTACGTTGCTTTTTTGAGGAATATAAATATTGTTTTAACGAACACCGCCCAACAATCCAATCCACATTACAAGGCCATACACCGCATTCCATAGAAAAGCACGTAGGCTGTGTTGTGTCGTTTCTTGTTTTAACAGGTGATACTGATACATGATTATTGCTGCTGCACCCAGCCAGCACAGACCAAACCATAGTGAGACAGAATAGAATCGGGCCAGTACCAGCCACAGACCGTGTACCAATATTTGCAAGAACATGACCACGCTAATCACGTTGGATCCAAACAATATAGCCGTTGAGCGCACACCAATTCGCAGATCGTCGTCTCGATCAACCCATGCATACATCGTATCGTAAGCCACAATCCACAAAAAATTGAGCAGCATCAAGATCAGCATGCCCTTATTTAGGTCAACACCAGACGCGGTGTAAGCCATAGGAATGCCCATCGAAAAAGCCGCACCTAGTACCAATTGTGGTGCACGCAAAAAACGCTTTCCAAACGGATAAATGATGGTAATTGCAAGCGCAATGCCGGCTTCAATCCAACATAAAACAGGTAGTTGTATCATAATCAACGCGGCTAACATCAATAAAACCATCAACACCACAGCAGCTTTTTGAATGGAAAGTTCTCCGCTGGTTATCGGGCGTGATTGAGTACGTTTGACATGTTTGTCGATGTGACGATCGGCCATATCATTGATAATACATCCTGCAGCACGCATCAAAATGGTGCCTAAAAGGAAAAACAGGATTAAGATCCCCGAAGGATGGCCTTGATTGGCCAGCCACAGCGCCCAGGCCGTGGGCGCCCATAATAAGGCAATACCTGCAGGTTTATCAAAACGCATCAATCTAGCATACACATTCATCAACAGTAAGCCTCCAAACCTGGCAATAAAATTTCAGCCAGATAAAAGAACTGTGTTCCGTGTAAAGCAAACTTGGATAAACGCATCCAAAGCTTTTTCTGTGGCACATCAATGTGTTCAGGTATCCAAGTATACTCTGCATCGGTGGGATCAATAGGATAATAGCGCATAGTGCTACGCTGAATCGCACTGTTTTCAAAGATAAGATTTCCCAAGGGTTCGTGTTGTAAACGCTCAAATAAAGCCAGATTTGCCTGATAGGTTGCAGTAGGTAGAATGGTTCTGGCAAACCAACACGGCGTACCCTGAGCAGAAACAACAATATCCCGGTGCATCACCAAATCATGATCAAGATGCAACATATGCTCATCCCAGTCACTCGAAGGACACCAAATTTGTTGTATCACGTCCAACGCAGTATCTCCCGCTATGGCACGCAATTTATGCATCAAATAGTCTGTGCAAGTCAACCAAGGTAACAAGTATTGGGGGGGATTTGGCATATCATTCACCTTAAGCTTACAGCGCTTTATTGTATAATGACTCTTTTTTTTAAACAATCATCCGCACGACCCGAGATCCTTCAGACTGCTACGCTGTTTTCGGGATGACGGAATCAGGGTGCATCACCAAAACTTGAATCCAGGTCGATCGTCCTGAAAACGACTTAGCGAATTGAGCTACTATTTGTCGTCACTTTGTACTTTTTACGATAACGAACAAACACACCAGCTTCTCTCATTAAGCTTTTAGTTTTTTTACGCCCAACCGGATAGCCCAATGCATTTAATGCTTTTCTAGTGCGCCGGCTCCCATAGGAATGGTCACTTGCTTTTGAAATTTTCTTAGCCCAATCTAACATCTCTTCGTGCTCAGGATCTGTCGGCTTATTTTTTGTCTGCGTTGAAAGTTGTAATAACTCGCTCGCTGTATCCCCAGTAGCTGACGCAGCTCTTCTTGCTCTGGCCTTAAGCGACTGCGGCCTCTAAATGCGCCGTCAATATCTTCTTTTTGCTCTTTAATCCAGCGTGATAACATCTTTTCATGGATATCAGACCCTCGCTATGTTGACTATCAGCAGCAAATTTCACTTTATCATTAAGTTTTTGGATTTCAGTTGTCTCTTGAGCACTTAACGCAAATTTTTTATATCAACAACTTGTTCTGTGTATGTTGGCTTATCTAAATTCAAAATATAATAGTGATTTTGGTATAAAACCAATGAAATGGTAACTTTAGATTGCAGTTCACTTTTTTCATCTTCATTAGATTGCAGTTCACCTGTTTCATCTTCATTCGGTTGTTGTGGATCGTTTTCCTCTGATTCATACATGTATTGAATATCCAATTGGATATTAAATTTGCGAGCGGTTGCAGTAATGATTGGACTATCAGCCCAAGCTCCAGGCCTATCACCATCTCCTGAGTATGTCATTCTCACCAAATAATCGTCTAAAGATTCGGTTTCATTACAGGAGCTACCTTCTGTACAAAAAAAATGTTCAAATTGATCTTTGTTATCATTTATATAACTGATACCTGCTAAGCGTAAATCAATATGCGAGATGTCTTGATTAGTTAGTCTTTTTAATTCGCGTGAAAAAGCATGAAAAAAACAATTTCCATCATCCGGTACATTTTCAATTGATCCTGGTAGTATAATACCATGTTCCTTGAACTTGCGGCTAAGCGTTATTTCTTTGGGTTCGAACACATCCAAATTCTTATACTGACCAATATTAAAAAAACTTAGTTGAGCTAATTGCTGATCTATCGTAGACGATTTTTTAATAGGTAACTCTGATTTTTCTCCACTTCTTAGATTGTCTTTTATCTTCGTTTTTGTCTCTAAAAATTGCTTCATTTCTTCTAGTTTAAATGTTATCGCTTTTTCTTTTGCCAAATTAAGTATTTTTGAATGGTTTAAGACAGAGGAATAAGTCTCTAATAAATAGCTCGCCATCATGACTTGATTACAACGCACGGCAGCTCTAAATGAATTAATCAATTCTTTATCTGTTATATTTTGATTAGGAGATTTTGTATGCTTGATCTCTATAAGAGTTTTAAAATGAGCAGGTGTACTGGTTATAGCAATAATCTCTAAAATAGGTAAAGAGACAAGTTTTTTGTCGATTAACTCTATCTCATAAACAGCATTTAAATGCTCAGCCATAGAAAATAAATTCTCAGTTGAGTCAGAACATAAAAAAGCATGTAAATCAGGGTGCTTAAGTTTTATTTCAGATAGTTGAAAAAGCATCATTCTCTCGCGACAATTGACAGTTTATTATTATACCATAGAGCTTATTAGCGGTGGGTTAAAATTAATCACTAGAAAACGTAAAAATATGAAAGATAAATTGGAGATATCAAGTTATGAGAAGCAGTTGCTTAATCAGCGTGGCATCATCGAAACAGTGATAGGTCATTTGAAACACTGTTATCAAGTTTGGCACACCCGCCATCGATCTGTCGTCAATGCGATGACTCATTTGATTGCTGCTTTAGCTGCTTACGTTTTTGAGCCATTAAAATTATCTGCAATTAAATTGCTTGCAAATTGCGCATAGAAAAACTCATTACTGGGGTTCCTTTACCGATTCTCTGGCCTTACGCGGCCCAAACGATTCACAACAAGTTTTATCCCCTGATGTGATGCATTTTCAATAAAAAAATAACCATTTAATACAGATTGATTCAGATCCGGTGCAAAGCGCAAATAATCATTGGATTGAAAGCCGTGCCAATGCACTTGATATCCCGTGTCTTTCCACTGCCATTGATACTGAATATCTCCGGTTCTCTCAAGTCGCAACACCAGCCCTGACGACCAATTATCGCCTAAAATAGGCATTAGGGTTACGGGCTCATTGAAACGTAATGCGTCTGCCGTTGCTTGATGAATAGCTTGTTTGATATCTTGCACCATGACCAAGCCTATCTGGGTTTGGTACCAGCTGGAGCCAAAAGGAATCCCAAAGGAACAGAGCAATGCTATCAGTAATAATACCACCCATACTTCGACTAGGGAGAAGCCTTTCATGCTGTATTCCATTTTGCTGGCTATGAGGCTTAGGTCTTGGCAACACTGAAGACTTATAATTGCAATGCATCAACCACAGCACGAGGATTCGGCGCACGTGTGATAGAGCGGCCCATCACCAAATAATCACTACCGGCTTGCAAAGCATCTTGTGGCGAAATCACACGAGCTTGATCATGTGTTGCATCCTGGGGCAAACGAATACCAGGCGTGATCAGTAAAAAATCTTGGCCACACAGTACGCGCAGATGCGCTGCCTCCTGTGCCGAGCTAACGACGCCGTCTAAACCAGCATTGCGCGCTAGGCTAGCCAAGCGCTCAACATGCTGTAATACAGTTCCAGGCACTCCCAGCTCGCACAAGTCCGGTTCTGCCATACTGGTTAAAACCGTCACTGCAACAATTTTGGGACGCGTGGTCCCGTACGATTCAACTGCTTCCCGTGCGGCACGCATCATGGCTGAGCCACCCGCGGCGTGGACTGTTAGCATCCACACGCCCAAATCTGCAGCTGCTTTACAAGCTTGAGCAACTGTATTCGGAATATCATGGAATTTCAAATCGAGAAATACTCTAAAGCCGCGAGCAATGATCTGACGCACCATGTCAGGCCCACAACGCGTAAACAATTCAGAGCCAATCTTCAATGCGCATTGTTCAGGTTCAAATTGATCAATAAATGTCAAAGCATCTGCAGGTCGGTCAAAATCTAAAGCAATGATTAATTTGGACATTCAATCCCCTTCCAAACCATGAATCGGTTTGGTCTTGC
The DNA here is from genome assembly GCA_964625775.1 of uncultured Legionella sp. Taxonomy (GTDB): domain Bacteria; phylum Pseudomonadota; class Gammaproteobacteria; order Legionellales; family Legionellaceae. The sequence goes on from CAZVEH010000013.1 coordinate 25,920, forward strand.
CCCACAATTTACACGATGGGCACTGCCAATGGAGCAGCTTACCGCCAAATCCACAGTGACCACAGCGATAAATAGGTTTGTTTTCCAAAAATTTGGAGGTGATGGCATAGAGCATTTGTAATTTATCACGCACCTTGCCGTGGGCCGATTCTAAATGCCAATGAATCAGCTGATTTAAGCCGCGAATCGAAGGATGTCTTCCTAAATGCGTTGAAACAAAATCGATCGCGAAATCTACGGATTTTTCGCGACTCAAATAATCTCCAACCACAAAAATCACTGATGCACGAGGATGAGCAGCTATCGTCTGCTCAAGATAATCAATACATTCATCCATGCTGTCTAACTCGCGATGACAGGATACTAAGGGTTCGATGATTTCGTTTAAAAACTCTGGATCTTGTTCAGGTACACGTTTTAAAGCTTGAATCGCTTGCTTATAACACCCTGCTTCCATTTCTATTTTGGCCAGTTTTAAGCTGGCGCGAACGGAGTTAGGATCAACCATCAACGCCTGTTTCACGGATTGATAAGCATTATCAGGTAAATTCTGTTTCAAATCCTGCTCGGCAATTTCACAATAGTAATGAGCAGCTTCACAATGCATCGACTGGCCTGTACAGACTTCCAATTTTTGAATCACATCTAGCGCTTTTTCCCACGCTTTTTCTTGCTGATAAATAGCAAGCAACCCACGTAAACTACTGATTTCTCGATCACCAGCTAGCTCAACGACCTCTAAGAAAATACGCTCAGCGCGATCAAATACACCAGCACTCATATAATCTTGCCCCAAAGCCATCAAGGCCTCTTTGCGCTCAAATTCGCTTAATTGAGGTCGGGCAATGAGGTTTTGATGAATTCGAATGGCACGATCAACTTCTCCACGACGTCGAAATAGGCTGCCTAATGCCAAATGAGTTTCGACGGTTTCACTGTCAACTTCTAATAGCTTGATGAAAACATCCACTGCTTTGTCAGGTTGCTCATTCAAAAGATAATTCAAGCCCACGACGTATTCGCGAGACAATTGATTCTCTGATTTCTTAACTTTACCGCCAGCACCACGTTTGGCTATCCACCAGCCAGACCAAGCAGCCGTCGGTAATAATAAAGGCCATAAATTAATCATCACAGTCACTAATGTTGATCCTGCAAAGGAATTGATCTTAAGTTTTTGATTTCTCGTTCGGTTAATTTTAATTGATTTGCGATTTTACGATGCTCTGCTTTCAAACGCCAGTAGCGATAAAAGAACAACAGGAAGCCAAAGCATAAACCCACACCGAGCATAGCGGTCATTAAAACAGAAATGGGCAACACCAATTGGGTGACATAGAGATTCACTTGAACAGATGCAGCATTCAAAGCTGCAAAACTGACCCCTAATAATATCAGCAACAGATAGCACACTGTGATGACAATACGCATAACTCATCCTTGTTCATACAAGTCGGTTTTGCTGGCTAACTCACCGACTTAGTGTTATTGGTCATTTCAGATAAACTGCGCTCATTGTATCTTGATTTTCAAATAATGCATACTCCAAAAACAAAAAAGCCGTGATATATTGAAGCGTCATTTTAGAAAACGCTTCGCAATATCACGGCTTGAAAATAAAGCCACCCTAACGAGGTTTATTCGCTCTGGCTGTCTTTATGATTCAGCTTTTCTTTCAGCAAATCACCTAAGGTTGCAGACACTTCTGAACTGGTTGCTTTAGAGTATTTCTTAATAGCTTCCGCTTGTTCTTGAGCATCTTTTGCTTTGACCGACAAAGTAACTGTGCGAGTCTTTTTATCGTGCGACATCACTTTGGCTTCAATCTCATCACCTACAGAAACAACCGAAGTGGCATCGGTGACTTTCTCTTCAGAAAGATCAGCGATTTTGATTTTACCCATGACATCATCAGCCAAGGTCACCATAACCAATTTTGGTTCTACAGATGCAACTGTACCCGTGACCAACATACCTTTTGGATACATTTCAGTGAAATCAGCAGGTTGTTCACCATCAAGTTGTTTCAGACCCAATGAAATTCTTTCACGATCAGCATCAATCGCCAAAATCACAGCTTCTAAATCTTGGCCTTTCTTGAATTGCTTGACCGCTTCTTCTCCAGGCACTGTCCAAGAAATATCAGACAAATGGACCAGACCATCGATTTCACCGTCTAAACCAATGAAGATACCAAAATCAGTAATCGATCTGATTTTACCGCTTACTTTTTGTCCTTTGCCATGAGACTGAGCAAAATTCTGCCATGGGTTGCCAACGCATTGTTTCATACCCAAAGAAATTCTACGACGATCTTCATCAATTTCAAGGACCATGACTTGTACCACATCGCCTAGTGCAACCACTTTGCTTGGATGAACATTTTTGTTAGTCCAATCCATTTCAGACATGTGTACCAAACCTTCTACACCTTCTTCAATCTCAACAAAACAACCATAATCGGTGATATTGGTGACTTTGCCTTCCATACGTTTTCCAATTGGATAACGTTCTACCAAATCAACCCAAGGATCATTACCTAATTGTTTCATCCCCAGGGATACACGATTACGTTCACTATCAAAACTCAATACTTTTACTTTTACATCTTGACCAACGGTCAATAATTCACTTGGATGCTTGACGCGTTTCCAAGAAATGTCCGTGATATGCAACAACCCATCAATACCACCCAGATCAATGAACGCACCATAATCTGTCAGATTTTTAACAACACCATTGAGGACTTGTCCATCATGTAAAGAATCAAGTAAAGCTTGACGATCAGCAGAACTTTCTTCTTCCACCACTGCGCGACGTGATACCACGATATTATTGCGCTTGATGTCCATTTTGATCACTTTGAATTCTAATTCTTTGCCTTCTAAGTAAGACGAATCACGCACAGGTCGAACATCCACCAATGAGCCCGGTAAAAACGCACGAATTGTACCTATTTCTACTGTAAAGCCGCCTTTGACTTTGCCTGAAATTAAGCCTGTTACTGTTTCATTATTTTCATGACTTTTTGACAGTTTTCGCCATGATTCTTGGCGTTTTGCCTTTTCTCTAGATAATAATGTTTCGCCATGTCCATCTTCAACCGAATCAAGTGCAACTTCAACGGTATCCCCGATACTGACTTCTAATGCGCCATCTTTATCGTGAAACTCTTCAATTGCAATAATCCCTTCCGATTTCAATCCGGCGTTTAAAGTCACGTAATCATCATCGATATCAATAACTTTGGCAGAAATGATAGCGCCTGGATAAAATTGCGCGCCAATAATACTTTTTTCAAAAAGGTCTTTAAAACTTTCAGACATAGTGAGAACTCATGTGATGCTATCGCGGTGATAAAACACGTTTAGATAACAATAAATAATGAAAATAATGAAACCCTACAAAGGTTTCCCCTAAGATTGAACGCGGTATAACCCTCGTTCAGCGGCCAATTGTAATATACTTTTCAGTACTTGTACAACGGTTAAGCCAGTTGTATCTATCTGTATGGCATCTTCAGCCGGCGTCAACGGCGCATGAGGGCGTGCCATATCTCGCGCATCACGGATAGTTAACTCTTCAATAATAGCAGCAAGGCTTTCATTTGAACCTTTTGATTGTAATTGCAAAAAGCGTCGCATAGCACGCTCTTCTGCCGTGGCATAGAGATAAATTTTCAAATTAGCGCCCGGGAACACCACGGTACCCATATCTCGTCCATCCGTCACCAGACCCGGCCATTGGGCAAAATCACGTTGTCGCTCCAATAAAGCAGCACGAACTTCAGGCAAAGCCGCAAGTAGCGATGCTTGTTGCCCCACTTGTTCTGCTCGAATCACATTAGAAATATCTTGGTTGTGCAAATAAACATGCTGGGTATCATCCGAGCCAGTGGCAAAACGTAAAGGAAGCGACTGCGCAAGCATCACCAATTGCTCTTTGCTGTGCGGATGATGAAGGGTATCTTGCAAAACACACACGGCAAATGCTCGATAAATAGCACCGCTATCTAAAAAATTCCAACCTAAGTGATTCGCCAACTGATGACACAAGGTCCCTTTGCCGGTCCCGCTCGGCCCGTCTAATGTGATCACCGGAGGTGTGATAAATGATGGATTCACTGATGTGCCTTAGCAAAATCTGCCATAAAGTTTAACAACGCATCTACACCTGACATAGGCATCGCATTATACAAGCTAGCGCGTAATCCACCTACGCGTTTATGACCTTTAAGGGCATACAACCCAACATGTGTGGACTGCTTAACAAAATCTGCTTCTAGCTCAGGAGAAGAAAGAGAAAAACACACATTCATGATCGATCGGCTGGAAGGCTCGATCGCACAATGATAAAAAGAAGATGCATCAATATAGTCGTATAACTTGGCTGCTTTGTCTTGATTTTTTCGATGCATAACGTCTACACCCCCTTGCTCTTGCAACCACTGAAACATTTTCCAAGCCATGTAACAATTAAATGTAGGTGGGGTAGCATATAAAGAATGATGAGTTGCATGTATGCGATAATCCATCATGGTGGGAATAGGTAAGTCAGGTAAGTGTTCTAATAGATCTGATCGCACAATCACTACGGTTAATCCTGCTGGTGCAATATTTTTCTGGGCACCGGCAAATATCAAACCATAATCAGAAATGGTCAAGGGTTCACTGAGTAAACTAGAGGTCATGTCGACCACTAACGGGACATGCCGACCAAATTGCGGCACCTGCGGAAAACGCACCCCGTTAATGGTTTCGTTTGAAGTATAATACACATACGCTGTATCATCTTGAATCTGCCATTCCAGGGGATGAGGCGCATGTTTAAAATTATTTGTGGCCGCACTGGCGATACAATAAGCTTGTTTGAGGCGGCGGGCTTCTTCGAAAGCCATTTCTGACCAAATTCCCGACACCAGATAACCACCCTTTTGCTGATGAGATAATAAATTCATCGGTACCATGGCAAATTGGGTGCGTGCTGCGCCGCCTAAAAACAAAACGTGGTAATGATCAGGAATGGTCAATAAATTGCGTAATGACGCTTCAGCCTCTGCCAGCATCGCCATAAAAACCGGGGTGCGGTGGCCAATTTCTACCACAGACATCCCTTGCTGTTGCCAGTCAAACCACTCAGCATGCGCTTCTTGCATCACAGAGTCCGGCAACATCGCCGGACCCGCGCCAAAATTATAAGTCGTCGACTTCTGTGTCAGACTCTGTTTCAGCTTCTGTTTCTGGGGTTGCGTCATCTTGGATATCCTCAATTCGTTGCATGCCCACCACATGTTCACCGGGTCGTACATTGATCAAACGTACACCCTGTGTATTGCGACCAATGATAGACAGTTCACTCACTTTGAAACGCACCAATGTACCCTGATCCGTAATCAGCATGGCTTCATCTTCTTCATCCACCTGAACAGCACGCACCACAGCGCCATTACGTTCATTCACTTGAATGGAGATCACGCCCTGACCACCACGACCGGTAATACGGTATTCTTCGATCTTGGTCCGTTTACCGTAGCCAAATTGTGTGGCAGTTAAAATGGTGCCATTTGGTTTGGCAACAACCAACGAGATCACTGATTGTTCTTCACTCAATCGAATACCACGTACACCACGCGCTGTTCGTCCCATGGGTCGAATCAAGTTTTCATCAAATCGAATGACTTTCCCTGCATCAGAAAACAGCATGATGTCTTTGGAGCCATCGGTGATATCAACGCCTACTAATCGATCATCATCATTCAAATCAATTGCGATAATCCCTGAACTACGCGGACGACTGAAGGCCGTCAAAGGCACTTTTTTCACTGTGCCGCGTTTGGTAACCATGAACACAAACTTATCTTCTTGGTATTCACGCACCGGTAACATGGCATTGATCGCTTCGTTTTCAGCCAAAGGTAAAATATTAATAATGGGTTTACCACGCGAAATTCGACTCGCCAAAGGCAATTCATAGGCTTTGAGCCAATATAATTTACCATGATTAGAAAAACACAGCAGCGTATCATGCGTGCTGGCAATGACTAATTTGTCAATAAAATCTTCTTCTTTGACATTCGTAGCTGATTTGCCTTTACCGCCGCGCCGTTGAGCTTGATAAGCAGATATCGGCTGATATTTGACATAGCCTTGATGCGACAACGTCACAACCACATCTTCTTCTGTGATCAAATCAGCAATAGTCAAATCTTCTCGAGACGCGATGATTTCGGTGCGTCTGCTATCGCCAAACTGTGCTTTGATGTCGATTAATTCATCACAAATCACACGCATCAACCGCTCAGGAGAACCGAGAATATCCAGCAAATCCATGATCGCATCTAATAAAGTTTCATATTCATTTAAGATTTTGTCCTGCTCTAAAGCAGTCAAGCGATGCAAACGTAATTCAAGAATGGCTTGCGCTTGATCAGGAGATAAGCGATAACCATCATCCGTTAAACCATAATGATCAGGCAGTTCATCAATTCGACATGCATCACTACCAATTTTTTCTAACATCGATTTGACCAAACCAGGTTGCCAAATTTGAGCCAACAAAGCGTCTTTGGCAATTTGCGGGGTACCAGCTTGTTTGATCAAGGCAATCATCTCATCAATATTTGCCAGAGCAATGCCTAAACCTTCTAATAAGTGAGCACGATTGCGCGCTTTTTTCAATTCAAAAATACAGCGTCGGGTTACAACTTCACGGCGGTGCTTGATGAAATACTCAAGCACTTGCTTGAGGTTTAAGGTGCGTGGTTGACCATCGACCAAGGCCACCATATTAATCCCAAACACAGATTGCATTTGTGTGTGAGCATATAAATTATTCAAGATAACTTCGGCAATTTCACCCCGTTTTAATTCAATCACCACTCGCATACCTTGACGATCTGATTCATCACGCAAACCAGAAATTCCTTCGATTTTTTTGTCACGAACCAACTCAGCAATGCGCTCAACCAAACGGGCTTTATTCACTTGATAGGGCAATTCATGAATGATAATAGCATGACGTTGACCGTCGGTTTCGATATCCGCACGCGCTCTCATCGAAATACGCCCACGCCCGGTACGATACGCTTCTACAATACCCGCACGACCATTGATGATACCCGCTGTAGGAAAATCCGGACCAGGCACAATCGTCATCAACTCTTCAACCGTGATCTCAGGATTGGCGATCACAGCAAGCGTGGCATCTAAAATTTCAGAGATATTATGCGGTGGAATATTCGTCGCCATACCAACCGCAATCCCTGATGAACCATTCACCAGCAAATTGGGAATTCTGGCCGGCAATACCACAGGAGCAAATTCAGTGCCGTCATAGTTGGGGCTAAAATCAACTGTTTCTTTCTCTAAATCCATCAACAAAGCATGCGCAAGCTTAGACATTCTGATTTCGGTATATCGCATAGCTGCAGGCGAATCACCATCTACAGACCCGAAGTTTCCCTGCCCATCCACCAACATGTAGCGCATCGAAAAATTTTGTGCCATGCGAACAATCGTGTCGTATACAGCTGTATCCCCATGCGGATGATATTTACCGATCACGTCACCGACCACACGAGCCGATTTTTTATAAGGCTTGGACCAATCATTGCCCAGTTCATTCATTGCAAACAACACACGTCGATGCACTGGCTTCAGGCCATCACGTACGTCAGGCAAAGCTCGTCCTACAATGACACTCATCGCATAATCTAAATAGGACTGTTTTAATTCGTCTTCAATATTGACCGGAATCACTTCTTTTGCTGAATAACCCATGATTAGATTCTGCCTCGCTATGCTTTGAGATTGAAACACTGAAAATCAATCAGCAGTGTACCATATTTCGCATTAAGAGGACAGACGATCTTGCCACGCCCCCAGGGTAAAATCTTACTTTGACTACATTCAATCTAATTTGTGTCATTCCCGCGCAGGAGAGGAGTCCATCTCAAACTTGCCCATCACTTTGCCCCCAAAATAGATTACCGCGTGCGCGGGAATGACAAAATTCGCACAATTATGGGTGGTTTTGTAACTCCCCACGTCATCCCGAGCGCAGCGAGGGATGACGTGGGGTCACGTGGTTTTTTATACTCGACTTTAACCATTTTCCCAGCAACGTAGCCCGCAAGAAAGCGCAGCGAATTGTGGGCTACATGAACCAGAACCATTCACGCACGAAGACATCGACGTGTTCCTCAAGTTTTGGTATAGTTGGCCTAACGATTATGTAGTAAGGATCTACCATGCAACCCAAATCTGCAACTTTAACGATCGAAGGACATGACGCCATAGATTTGCCCATGTATCGACCTACACTAGGCAATGATGTGATTGATATTGGTAAATTAGGTGATCACGATGTATATACGTTTGATCCCGGTTTTATGTCAACTGCAGCGTGCGAATCCAAAATCACGTATATCGATGGCGATAAAGGCATTTTACTGTATCGGGGTTACCCCATTGATCAATTGGCTGAGAAAAAAAGCTTTTTAGACGTGTGTTATTTATTGCTCAATGGCGAATTACCTGAGCCATCCGAGAAAACGGCGTTTCAACAACTGGTCAACAACCACACCATGGTGCATCAACAAATGTACCAATTTTTAAATGGTTTTCGTCGTGATGCGCATCCTATGGCGATTATGGTTGGAATCGTAGGCGCTTTATCCGCGTTTTATCATGATTCTATGGATCTCACCAATCAGAATGACCGCTATACATCTGCGATTCGCCTGATTGCAAAAATGCCTACTTTGGCAGCCATGAGTTATAAATACTCCATAGGCATGCCCTATATGTATCCGCAAAATAAAATGTCGTACACAGAAAATTTCCTGCATATGATGTTTGGTGTTCCCAGTGAAAATATTGCACCCAATCCCGTGCTGGTCAAAGCGATGGACACCATCTTTATTCTGCATGCAGATCATGAACAAAATGCATCTACTTCAACAGTACGCCTAGCAGGATCTACCGGCGCCAACCCTTTTGCCTGTATTTCGGCTGGAATCGGTGCATTATGGGGACCCGCGCATGGCGGTGCGAATGAAGCTTGTTTGAATATGCTCAAAGAAATCGGTGATATCAGCAATATTGAGCACTACATCAAACGCGCCAAAGATAAAAACGACCCCTTCCGTTTAATGGGCTTTGGACATCGTGTCTATAAAAGCTATGATCCTCGCGCCAAAGTCATGCGCGAAACCTGCTACGAAGTCTTGCACGCTGTGGGGGCTCAAGATGAACCTTTGTTCAAATTAGCCATGGAATTAGAGCGCATAGCTTTAGAAGATGATTATTTTATCGAGAAAAAACTATATCCAAATGTTGATTTCTATTCCGGATTGACCCTAAGTGCCATTGGTATTCCTACCAATATGTTTACCGTGATTTTTGCTCTGGCAAGGACTGTGGGTTGGATGTCGCATTGGATGGAAATGACGGCTAATGCTTCTAAAATTGGTCGACCACGCCAATTCTATACCGGTGAAAAACATCGCGATGTTGTATGACATTGTCGTCATCGGCGGTGGCATCAACGGTTGTGGATGCGCCGCTGATGCCGCACTGCGTGGATTGTCTGTTTTATTATGCGAAGAAGACGATTTGGCGTCTAAAACCTCATCCAAAAGCAGCAAACTCATTCACGGTGGCCTGCGTTATTTAGAACACTATGACTTTAATTTGGTTAAAAAATCATTAGATGAACAAGCAGTCCTGATGACCATTGCGCCTCATTTGGTGCATCCATTGCCTTTTGTCTTACCGTATCGCAAGACACTGCGTCCCAGCTGGGTATTGCGTGCAGGACTATTTCTCTATGATCGATTGAGCCGGATCAATCCGTTGCCCAACAGCAAAAAAATCATCAAAAAAACACACCCCCAGTATTTCAACCCCACTCCAGACATTGATACTGGGTTCCTATTCTATGATTGTCACACGGATGATGCCCGCCTCACGATATCAGTCGCCTTGCAAGCCAAAGAACATGGTGCAAGTATTTTAACTCACACCAAATTTGTGACTGCACAAGCGCAGAACGATCACTGGATCGTCACTCTACAACCTAAAAAGGGCAAACCCTTTCAAGTTTCCGCCAAAGCCATCGTCAATGCCGCAGGTCCCTGGGCTCATGACATAGCGCAGCGTTTAAATTTACCTGTCAAACAACGGATGACCTACGTCAAAGGCAGCCATATTGTGGTTCCAGCACTGTATACAGGCCAACATGCTTATCTGTTACAAGCGCCTGATCAACGCATTGTGTTTGTGATTCCTTACCTGGGGTATTCTTTGGTGGGTACAACGGACGTTTTGTTGAACCAAAACAGTGATCCTCTGGATATTGACCCCGCTGAAATCACGTATCTCAAAAACATCATTCAGTCTTATTTTCATCAATCACCCTCTACCATTGTTGCAACATGGTCAGGTGTGCGGGCTTTATGCGCTTCATCAGATAAAAAAGCCTCTCAATTAACCCGTGATTATGTCGTTGAATTGTCTAAGAATCCATTGCCCATAGCCTCGATACTAGGTGGAAAACTCACCACATACCGTCATGTGGCTGCAGAAACCATCGATGGTTTACAAAAAAACAGTTTTCCTCAATGGCCCGCTTCTTGCACCAAAACCGCTATCCTTCCCGGAGGTCTCTGGGAAAATAGCCGCAGCCTGACAGAGTATAAACTTTACGCCAGCCGGCAGTATGCATGGTTAGACTTATCTATTCTCGAGCATTATCTGACCCATTATGGCACTAGAACAGAGATCATTTTACAGGATTGCACCAAACCCAGCGATCTGGGCCAGGCTTTTGGTCCTATTTTGCATCAAAAAGAGGTGGATTATTTGCAGCAAGAAGAATGGGCTTCTTCTGCAGAAGATATCTTGTGGCGTAGAACCAAACTAGGGCTTTCGATCAACGACAATGATCGAACAGCACTAGAGGTTTATCTCAAAGACTGACTTAAAAAAATTGTCATCTAAACCCCAGAGAAATCAAGGTTTAGCTGGTACGATGAACGCACTACGCATCAAACACTATCCATACCGCTCTGAGTATGGGTAGACCTTACGCTCTCGACATCGGGTTCAACCATATTTTCTAAAATTTGATTCGCCTTGCTAGCGGCCCATCCCAAAGCCTGTGACGCATACATCAAAGGTGACCAGCTAGGTGACACTGAATCCTGAGAGCGCTGAGGTGAGAAGGGTGAGAAGCTCCCTTGTCCCATTTCAAGATCACTAGATTCCTCGCTGACACGCTCTTCAGAAGCGCTGGATTTAGGAGAAGCGTTTTTAGACGGTGAGCGCAAGGGTTGTTGCTGAGACAGCAGTTGATATATAACCTGTCTTGAAAACTGAAACCCAGGTTTTTGTTGTTCACATTGCATCTTAGTTAACAATGCAGAACTGTCAGGGCTTGTCTTGAGCGCACTAAGGATATCAGAAAGATTTTGAGTTTCACTGGATACGAACTCTCGATCAGCATCCAGCAGAATGACTATTGCCGCAAAATCAGAAAATTGTGCCGTTTCCACTCCAGCTAAAAATGCACGATACACTTCGTAGGATTGACTCTGAAACACACGTTGTTCAAATAAAGCATGGCATGCATTTACTAGTACATCTAACTGTCCAACTTGTTTAAATCTCGGATACATGTCATCAAAAAACTGCAAATACACATCTCCTCTGGGTGGTTTCTGCGATCGCCTTTTGCGTGATAACACCGCATATCGCTCACAGTACTCCAAATCAAAAAACTTATCCGAATCAACCCTCTCAGGCGTATGAGAGAAGCTTTCAAGGTTGATTCGATGTTGCTCGAGTTTGGGTAAAAGATTCTGGTCTAATTTGTCTTTAAATCTCACCAATATGTGTGCGAGCTGTTCTGGCTTGGACGATTGGATGAGTTCTTGTAAACAAGGCGTATCTAGCATCTGATGCTCTTCAAGTAGAATCACAGCCTGGACAAAAGGCAAATAGGTTCTAAGAGCGATGCGATTGTTGATCACTTCCAGAATAGTTTGTTTCATCACCGCTTTTTGTGAATCTAGATCTATAAATGATTCACCGACTGGCAGTTCTTTTTTTTCTCTAGACAAACACAATAAATTTTTCTGATGTAACATAACGGCTGCTTGTGCAAACTCAAGCGGATAGACACTCTCCAGCAAAGCATCATAAATAGACTGTGCGATAAGATTATTTTCAGCAAGAAACTTAATAGCTTCAGAAAAATCTCTAGGACTGATGTGTTTGGCAATACCCTTATAAATGATTTTTTTATTACCAGGCAAGATCTGTAACTTCATCACACTGATAATGCCTAAGACTCTTTCTTGAAGCTTAGTGTCATCAACGGATCCCCGCGTTTCGTGTAACAAAGACAGTCCTTGATAGCCCTCTTCCAAACAGGGTGCTGTCACCATCACATCAAAATATTTGGAAGAAAAAATCTCTTTTTCCTCTAACAACCGCACGCACTTCATGAGCTCACTATCTTGGAATGCCCATAATCCAGGAAAAAATCTCACGATGAATTTTGAAAACCAGTTCATATGCAGAAATGAACCACATAAGAAAAAATAATCTCTAAGCAGCGGACGTTCAGAAAGCGTACTGCCTTCTAAGCTGTTTAATTCCGTCTTGAGTTTGCTAGGCAGTAGAAATCGTGCAAAATATAATGTCTTATAATAAGCTTTCAGAGCCTGAAGTTCTTGTTGAACCAGTGCGGATATCATAGCCATATTGCTCCTAGACTTTAGCGTACAAAATACAAGAAATGAGCATATAGTAATCAAACGGGTGTTTTATGTCAATATTTTAACCAACATGAGCCTACAAGAACTTGAAACCTATTTTTATCACATAAGAAATAGCGCCAAGCGTCAAAAATCCACCCAGCCATAATCCTATAAACCACAGCCATTGTTTTAATTTGGGCCTAATAGAAATGTTCATGACTGCTTTTTCCTCTAAACACGTAATAGGAATAACCTGTATACGCTAAAATCAAAGGCAACAATGGCACCACACCCACCAATAACAAGGACAAACCAGGTCCAGAGGCCGCTGCATCCCAAAGGGTAAAATGAAAAGGCACTATCCAAGGATAAAAACTAATGGCCAAACCCAAATAACACCATAGAAATAGACTCATTGCTAAGAAAAAAGGTCTATATTCAGCCTGTTGTTTCGACACATCTCTCCATATGACTATCCAGGTCAGAGCCCCTAAAACGGGTAGTGCTAGCAAGGCGTAGCGATACTCTAACCAAAAATGACCAATATCCCGATTCATCTGTGGCATAATAAGGCTCACCAAAACCATAAAAATTCCAACACCTATCAAGGCATAGCGTGACATAAGACGCGCCCATATTTGAGTTTTATCTTCGGTTTTCATAATAAGCCATGTCGCGCCTAGCAAAGCATAACCACAAACTAAGGCTACACCAGTCAATAAAGAAAACCCGGTCGCCCACTCTGTTGGACCACCCGAGAAATTTCGACCCGTAACCTGAATACCTTGCACAAAGGCACCCAAGATCATGCCTTGAAAAAAAGCAGCCGCCAGTGAGCCTAGATGAAACGCATAATCCCATAAACGTTTAGATACCCCTGATGTTTTGAAGCGAAACTCAAACGACACACCACGTAAAATCAATCCCAAGAGCATAAAAATAATCGGTAAATAAAATGCGGGCAATAATACCGCATAAGCCAAAGGAAACGCAGCCAACAACCCGCCGCCTCCCAACACCAGCCAGGTTTCGTTGCCATCCCAAAATGGGGCAATAGAATTCATCATCCGATCACGACAGGTATCCGAAGGTGCAAAAGGAAATAAAATTCCTACCCCCAAATCAAACCCATCTAAAAACACATATAAAAAAATAGCTGTCGCGATGATCACAGCCCAAATCAACGGCAAATCTATACTATTGGACAGATCAAACATATTATTCCCCTGGCTCGTGTACAATGGCAGATTCAGTCCCATGCGCATAGAACTGTTCTTTTTCAGCAATCACCGGAATGCCCTTGGCAATCAATTGTAAAATGTAAAAACTTGCCGCACCAAAAATAAATAGATACATCACCACAAAAGCCAGCAAGGACCACACAATTTGTTGGCTTATGATAGCCGGAGATACCGACTTTACTGTGCGAATCAAACCATACACCGTATACGGTTGACGACCAATTTCATTCACAAACCAACCTGCTAATAAAGCCACAAAGCCCCCTGGCATCATCAACATCCAAAATCCTTGCAAAGCACGACTGGTAAACAAGGTTTTGCGTATATACGCCACTGCACTGATCAGGCCCAGAGCAATCATGAGGGTGCCCAAACCAACCATCACTCTGAAACCCCAGAATACCGGCCAAACTGGAGGTCTATCTTGAGGTGCAAATGCTTTTAATCCTTTGATTTGACCGTACTGATGGTGTGTCAAAATCAAACTACTGAGATAAGGGATTTTTACTTCATAAAGATTTTTTTCCTGGCTTGCATCAGGCCAAGCAAACAAGCGCAATCCTACACCACGTTCGGTCTCCCAAATCCCTTCCATCGCTGCAACTTTGGCAGGTTGATGTTTCAGGGTATTTAATCCATGCAAATCCCCGACCACCAATTGTATGGGTGCAGCAAAAGACACCATCAAGGTGGCCATCCCCAACATGATTTTTGCTTGAGGCGTATGACGCTTATGCCATAAATAGTAAGCACCAATACCACCCACGACCAGTGCTGTTGTCAAAAAAGCTGCAATCACCATATGCGCCAAGCGGAATAAAAAAGAAGGATTAAAGATAATTTGTAACCAGGAGAGTGGGTAAAAACGACCATCAGCATGTATCTCAAACCCTTGCGGTGTTTGCATCCAACTGTTGGCAGCAAGAATCCAAAATGCTGACATCAAAGTGCCGATTGCAACCACACAGGTAGCAAAAAAATGCATTTTTGGTCCGACACGTTGCCATCCAAATAACATGATACCAAGAAAAGAGGCTTCAAGAAAAAACGCGGTTAATACTTCATAGCCTAAAAGAGGCCCAAGGATATTACCTACCCGATCGGAGAACATCGACCAGTTGGTTCCGAATTGGTAGGACATCACCACGCCGGACACTACCCCCATCCCAAAGGTCACTGCAAAAATTTTAACTAAAAATTGATAGGTATCGCGATAGTGCGTATCTGAGGTCGCCAACCAACGCCATTCAAGAAAGGCCAGAAAACTTGCCAAGCCTATGGTGAAGGCAGGAAAAATGATGTGAAAACTCACAGTGAACGCAAATTGAATACGCGCCAGTAAAATCGGATCTAGGATCATAGTACACTCCTACTTAAGTCCTGATGAAATTATCTTATGCCTGTAAATAATAACTCATATTGGCGATCAATATCACTTAATTCTTTTTGCAATGCCAATATCGCCTGCATATCCTGGCGCTGAATCATGGTTTGCAACGTGGCATCCACTGCGGCACGCTGTGTGTCTAATTGACCACGCATCAATTCTAATTGCTCAAGCCATTGTTCCCTTGTACTCAAGGTCTCCAAAGCAGCAGGCAGAGATTTGAACGGTTGGCGATAAGACACGCAAATATGGACTAACACATGGATTTTACGGCTCAGACGCAAGGCCAAATAGTCTAATATGGCATTTGGTTTGTTGCACAGAAGCTCATTCAACTCATGTTCAATTTCTTCAATACAGTCACTCCCGGACTGTACTCGACGAAACAGACCTCTGGGCAATGCTTTCAAAGGAAACTTAGGCCCCAATTTGTGAATTTGCCGCTCTAACTCTGGTAACCTTGCGCGTAATTTTTCAGCCAACGCAGTCCATTCTGACATCAGCGAAACCGCTGCTGAGTCAACGCATCGAATATTTGGCTAGGTTGACTTGCTGTGCCCAAGTCACCCAAAACAACACCGTCCAATCCAACTGGAAACAGATGATCCAATGCGTCTAAAGATCTCGCGGGCTCTTGACCTTGCGGATTAGCACTGGTCGATACAATTGGGCCCTGTTGACAGAGTTGTTGCGCAATTGGATGGGCTGTCATCCGCACTGCGATCGTGTGATGCTCGCCCGATAACCATTCTGGCACCAAAGAAGATTTGGGAAACACCCAAGTGGTTGGACCTGGCCAAGTGGCTTTCACGGCATCCATATTTGATACAGGTATATCACCAATCAAAGGAAACAGCTGTGACCAATCAGCGATCAAAACGATCAGGCCCTTATGCGCGGGGCGACCTTTTAAGGTTAAAATTCGTTCCACTGCTTGCCGATGAAACGGATCACAGCCTAATCCATAGACCGCTTCCGTTGGATACGCAAACACATGCCCCAAGGGAAGCTCAGTCACTGCCTGGTGAATACTCTCCAAGCGTCTTATCATTGAACCTCACTGATATCGTGAATCACAATGGTTTCAACAGGCACATCGGAATGACCCGCTTTCTGACCTGTTTTTACTTTGGCAATCGCATCAACCACATCCATGCCCTCCACTACTTCACCAAATACGCAATAGCCGTAGCCTTGAGCATTTTCAGCTTTGAAATTCAAAAAGCTATTATCCACTAAATTAATGAAAAACTGTGCAGAAGCAGAATGCGGATCAGACGTCCTAGCCATAGCCACTGTCCCACGTTTGTTGGGTTTTCCTGTTTTGGCTTCATTCTCAACCGTGTTTGCAGCTGGCTTGGTGTTCATTGATTCTACTAAGCCACCACCTTGGATCATAAAACCGCTGATCACCCGATGAAAAATTGTATCCGTATAAAACCCACTTCGTACATACTCTAAGAAATTAGCTGCTGTTTTGGGGGTATGCTCGGTATCCAAAGCCAGTTTAATATCCCCTTTAGACGTTTTGATCACAATCATGATGACTCCTTTTGAATAATTTGGCGCATTCTATCACAAACTGTTTGCAACACATGAATATTATGAATACTCGCTAGGGCTGTAAATAGATTGTACTTTTGTTTGAACAATTGGTGCAAATAAGCTCGAGAATAGTGCTGGCAAGTACTGCACATGCAATCAGGCATGATCGGAGATGAGTCCGTAGCATAGGAGGCTTTTTTGATCTGAATGCGCCCACGTTCATGCTCAGATTCAAATCGCAACCAATCACCATGAGGCACCAATCGACCGCAATACAATGCCCCATGACGCGCGTTGCGAGTCGGCGCAACACAATCAAAAATATCAATCCCTTGTTCTACCACATCTAATAAATCTTGAGGCGACATGCCTACACCCATGGTATAGCGTATTTTGGCTTCAGGTAATGCAGCACGCACCCATTGAATCACATTCACAGTCGCGGGCATATCAAATCCAACGGTTTCGCCGCCTATGGCCAAACCATCAACGGCTTGTGCAGCTACAAACTCTGCACTTTTAAGTCGTAGATCAGGGTATACACCCCCTTGAATAATTCCAAATAACGCTTGTTTGAACCCATAGCGTGATGTGGGATGCTGTTGATGATAGTCAATGGACTCTAATAACCAGCGATGCGTACGTTGCATAATGTGCTCAGCTTCTGCATGAGGTACTGCATCCGGCGTGCATTGATCAAACGCCATGATGATATCTGCCCCAATAATTTTCTGGGTTTCTAACGACATCGTTGGGGTCATATGGATCAAGCGCCGTGTCTCGGGCAAGGTAAAATGCGCGCCTTCTTCATCGATGGTGCAAATATTTTTAGAAAGAGAGAACACTTGAAAACCACCACTATCTGTCAGCATAGGACCATGCCAACCCATGAAGCGATGCATCCCCCCAGCTTGTTCAATCACGTCCATGCCTGGGGCACACAACATATGATAGGTATTACCGCCTAAAATGATTTGACTGCCACTGGCTTTTAATTCTGTAGGCGTCATATTATTGACACCTGCGCGAGTTCCAACAGGCATAAATGTGGGGGTTATGAAGTCACCGTGCGGCGTCTGAACACGCATCACGCGCGCGGCGGTTTTAGCATGCCGATACAACACCTCACTGGAGAATTGATTCGGCACAGATGATTTCGAGCAAACAGACATAGCAAAAGACGTAGGTAAAAACTGGCTTATGATAGCACAAATGCCGCTAAAACCTAGAACCCTGTTTCTCAGAGCGTCTCATGGAAATATACACATACAAGCTGATGGCATACATCAGGATAAAATAAATAGCAGACCATAGCGGAATAGACATACCAAACCATTGCCAATCCACTCTGGAGCAATCGCTACTTCCCCAAAGAAAAGACGTGATGATCATATCCAGAGAAAAATAATGCAGCATGGCTTCCACTCCGGGAACACACTGAACCCCTTGCTCAACGGGCAAAGACTGCAACCACAATTGGCGACCGCCAAAATACAAACCTAAAAGGGTCAAAACACACTGGATCAAAGAAATGGTTTTGGCGCGGTTCATACGCACGGTACTCATAGCAACCATGCAAGATAACCCAAACAAAAAGGTACAAAAGCGCTGCATCAAGCATAAAGGACACGCTTTCAATTGATTTGCGTACTCGATATAAAACGAAAAGCCTAATACAAAAATAGTCACGAACAGCATAAAGTTCTGGAAATTCCGATACGATAATCTTTTCACGTTGCAATCCTTGTATGAGTTATGACCTATGTTACTTCGATTATAATCTCGACCCCGGTAGCCTGCAAGTAGTACAGCGAATTGCGGGCTCGCCCATAACATGTCTTGATTCATGTTGCATACATAGTCCAAAACATCATGGTGATCACTTGTCTCGTTTAGCGTAACCCCGCAATTCGCTGTGCTACTTGCGGGCTACTTTGATCACAGGCGACATACTGTCATCCTCACAATGCAGAAAACATCACCGATACTTTCACCACACCCGATACATCGGTTTGCGTAATATCCATGGTTTTGATCGTCAGTGTATACTGGGTAGATTGTGTCTGCAACCAAACGATAAAGGCATTATAGGGCACTTGGTCGAAGGTCAACTGAATGTCTCCTGTTGCAGTTTGCGCCAATTGATACGGAAACCGGTGAAAAGACGCCTTGGCTAACAAACCGGTCAAAACCGATAGCAAATTCTCTGCCGTTACGGTTTGCGGTTTTTTTTCGCCCACATAACGTTTTTCAGCTTGTTGCATCCAAATCAAAGTTGTTTTTTTCTCACGCCATTCTTCACGGGATTGGGTCACTGCGGACACCAAAGGTGAGAACACCACTGCATACAGGAGATACAGTCCCGAAAAGACCCCTGCAACGACTACAGCAATTTGCTCGCGTTCGTTCAATTGTTGCCAATATGCTTTCATAACGCTAGTTCCAATTTTGCCACAACTTGATCCTTTTCAGTAGCAGCCGACAGTTGGTGCACTTTGATTTGCCTTTTTCGTAAAGCAGATTCAATTTGTTCTAACGCTGAGAATCCATCACACACCAAGGTCACCACCAGCACTTGATTTTGCAATTGCAGTGTTTGGACCTTGGTCACAGAATGACTAACAGAGGCCATGTTTTTGCTGGGTGTTGTTGTACGACCTTGCGCCAAAACCAAAGATAAGTTTTCCATCAAAGACCATAACACAGCATTCTGTCCCATTTGGCTTTGTTTCAGCAATTGCCCAATCCGCACTTGCGGGCTGACCACTTGTCGTGCTTGTGGGAAAAACACTCGGTAAGAGGTTGCAATTTGCTCATCAATCTGGCGCGTTTTGTGGGCAATCATCATGTGTAATCCAAAATGGATCGCCACAAACCCTAAGAGCCATGCTGCAGCTACGACCCCTGTGATGTGATACAACCGTTTGACTTGGGTTTGTCGGGTCGCATGTTGAAACTCACCTTGACAAAAATTCATCAACTTGGTCTTTAATAAACGCTCACTGGCCCACAGAGGGTACCCATTAGGACTAGGGGAAACCTCGGGGATATTCTGGATTTTCGCACTGTCCGCAAAGACGTGCCAACGCAAATCAGCTGCCCAATCATGGGCATGAACGTCCCAAATATCCAAACTCAACGATCCTAAAAACTGTTCAGTATTCGCAATCACACTTTGTGCCAAAACACAGCCTTCCCCTTGACTCAGGGCAAACCAGTCGATGGTGATCACATCATAAGTCAGGTCTAATGCACTGAGTTTGTGCATCCAATCGCGCATCCGTTGTTTCTCAATGACGACCACTAAATAATGATTTTTTTGATAATAGGCTTTGTCAAATACAAAGTGTAATTGCGACACAGGCTGTGCCAACTGCTCTTCCAAAGCAAAAGGAATCGCCTCACGCGCCTTATGCTCGGACAAAAGAGGTAATTCCAGGGCATATATGCCGCACCACTCGCTGGGAAACACAATAATGGTGCGCGCATTGTCTTGTAAGGTACGAATCTCTTCCAAAGAACGAATTTGCAAAGGCTGCACAACGTGCCCTTGAAGATCTAAGCACACGCTTAGGATGGCCTCTTGATCAAGGTTTTGTACGAATAAAAAACAAGTTAACACATTGATATCCCCATTTTTTTACGCCCTCATCCCTGCGCGGGAACGTACTTAACCCGCCATATAAGATTCGCGTAAAGATTGTGCTAACAAATGCACCACCAAAGCATATTGTGGGCTGGTATTATAGCGGGTGATCACATAAAAATTAGGGTAAGCCATCCAATATTCGGGCCCATTATCCGTGATCAGCTGCAAAATACCTGCTTCCTGCGGATGTGCCCCGGGTCGCATTTGCGGTTGCACGCCTGCTTGTAACAATTGGGCGAAGGTATAATTGGGAGATTTAGCATTCATATCTAAAGATGGAATGCTTTTATCTGGAACACGTACTTTATCTGCAACTCTTTGCTGTGCTTGCCATCCATGTTTTTTAAAGTAATTGGCAACACTGACAATCACATCTGAATCTTTACCCATCAAATTAGGTCGACCACGCCCCTCAAAATCAACAGCATACATCCTATAACTGCTCGGCATAAATTGCGGTTTTCCCATCGCACCAGCGTAGGAGCCTTTATACTGTGTTGCGGACACCCCATGCTCTCGACACAATAATAAATACTCTCGTAATTCTCGTTTAAAATACGCAGAACGCGCAGGATAATAAAAAGCCAGAGTCGTCAATGCATCCAATACGCGATAATTGCCCTGTTGCTTACCATATAATGTCTCCACACCCAAGATGGACACAATCATTTCCGCCGGCACCCCATATTGCTGTTCGACTTGCCTAAGAGTTTCTTGATTATCATGCCAAAACGCTAATCCAGATTTCAAGCGTTCAGGGGTGAGAAACAGAGCGCTGTAGACATCCCAGTTTTTCTTCTCAAAGGGGCGATCCATAGAGGCAACGATTTGTGGCTGAAACGTGGCAGCTGATAGAATCGATTGTACTTGTTTACGATCAAAATGATCGTGCTTTACCAAATCACGAATAAATACTTGCGCGTCTTTTTGTTGCAAAAGCGCCGAATCAGCAGATGCAATCGGCATCCATAAAACAGCCCCTAAAACCAAAATTCGATTTAACCAATGTTGCACGTGCTTCCCCTATTATTTGATACTGAGTTCTATGTGAGAGAGAGTCTCACTTTGAGTTGTATAACACATCGTCCTGCTTGATTCACACACAATCCTATTTTATACACACGCATCCTTCCTCTACGCTCAGGATGACGTATTCTAAAAACCCTACATTTTCCTTAAGATAACATGCTTTGCTGAGTTAATGAACAGTAGAAGGTTAATTTTGAAGTGTGTGGAATGCATTTCAAATCAAGGATTATGACCCACTGGAGTTTTTGGGACTCCAAGTAGAAGGCTCAGGGGGCACAGGGGATTCTCTGTTTGCTACTGGCGATTGGGATTGCGCATCTTGTTTGATTGCAGCAATTTTTTCTTTAAAAGCCCCAGTTTTATGCCCTAATCTATTCCCAAAAGATCCCGTAAAAATGGCTTTGACAATTTTCTTAAAAATATTCGTAACTTTTTCGGCCTCTTGGTTTTTTGTCTATAACTTGGATAATATGCCTGAAAACGCTGCTCCCGTAACAAGATTGAACTATTGTCGCCATTTTTAAGATCTTGAAGATCGTTAATAGTATCGGTAACTGCAAGGCGCTTTTCTTGTTGAAGTTTAGATTGTTTTTGTATTGCAGGAAGTTCAAAGTTTATATAATCACCCAATTTTGAGAGAAGAGAATGAATGACTTGATCCATGGCGATATCTCTACTGATACAAGAAACCTCCTCGTTAAAAACTGTTTGAGACTCTGCATTTGTATATCTTTCGTCCTCCACTAACTCTGATTGATCTTTATAGGCATCTCCAATAGTCATACCAATACAAGCATTTAAACCAACAATCGCATCCTGCGTTTTCAGAAAAATCTTCTGCGTTTCTTTATCGGGTGCTTTACCTTCCATTTTCAAGCCCACAATCAATGTGATGATTTTTGAGAAAAGAATCAACCTGTTCTTTGTTTTTCAAATCAGGGAATTCTTTCGCCAGATAGTCATGAAGACGCAAGCAGGCCAAATAGGTTTCTTGGGTGTTTTCTGCATTCACGCCTTTGATCACTGCCCTCAGATAGGATTGAACCTCAGTTTTCCAGGCATTATCATCATGGTTTTGCATGATTGTCCCATTCGAATGGATCTTCAGTGATCGTATCGGCAAGGAATGAATTTCATTTAATCCTCATCCTCGCCTTTACGTTACACCCATAGATCGGCTAAAATCAGACCTTTTATGTGTTGGGCAGATTGTAGTGAGCGACTTATCTTTGATTCGAAATTTTTCTATCATTGCCCATATCGACCATGGTAAATCTACCTTGGCCGATCGGTTTATTCAACGTTGCGGTGGCCTGAGCGACCGGGAAATGGCGTCTCAAGTGTTGGACTCTATGGACATCGAGCGTGAGCGCGGTATCACCATCAAAGCCCAAAGCGTATCATTAAATTACAAAGCCCTTGATGGAAAAACCTATCTCTTAAACTTTATCGATACCCCAGGTCACGTTGACTTTTCATATGAAGTCTCTCGATCTCTGGCTGCTTGTGAAGGGGCCATTTTGGTGGTTGATGCGGCTCAAGGCGTAGAAGCACAAACCGTGGCGGTATGTTACACTGCGATTGATCAATCCCTAGATGTCTTACCCGTTCTCAACAAAATTGATTTGCCTCAAGCAGAACCTGAACGAGTCATTGCCGAAATTGAAGATATTATTGGCGTGGATGCTAGCGATGCCATTCGTGTATCGGCCAAATCTGGCTTAGGCGTCGATGACGTATTAGAAGCCATTGTCAAAAATATTCGCCCGCCTACGGGTGACATTGACGCCCCTCTTCAAGCGCTGATCATTGACTCTTGGTTTGATAGTTATTTGGGTGTCGTATCCTTGGTTCGAATCATGAGTGGCTCATTAGTCGCCGGACAAAAAATGCGAGTGATGTCGACCGGTAAATCGCATATTGTCGATCAAGTCGGTATTTTCACCCCCAAGCGCACACCGCAATCAGAACTCAAAGCCGGTGAAGTAGGCTATGTTGTGGCAGGCATCAAAGAAATTCAAGGTGCGCCGGTGGGCGATACGTTAACCCTGGAAAAAAATCCAGCTCAGAGTCCCTTGCCGGGATTCAAACGGGTCAAACCACAAGTGTATGCTGGATTATTCCCGATAAGCTCTGACGATTTCGAAGCGTTTCGCGAAGCCTTGGCCAAATTAAGTTTGAATGACGCATCATTATTTTACGAACCTGAATCTTCAGAAGCCTTGGGCTTTGGATTTCGTTGCGGGTTTTTGGGTATGCTCCACATGGAAATTGTGCAGGAACGCTTAGAACGTGAATACAATTTAGAGCTGATTTCCACCGCACCAACCGTGATCTATCAGATCATCAATACCAAAGATGAAACGGTTCTCATCGATAATCCCTCTCATTTGCCACCTGTACAACAAATCAAACAAATGTTTGAACCCATTGTTCGCGCCAATATTTTAGTCCCCCAAGATTATTTAGGGGCCATCATCACCTTATGCATCGAGCGACGCGGCATACAAGTATCGATGATGTATAGCGGACGACAAGTCTCTGTGACTTATGATATTCCGATGAGTGAAGTCGTTTCAGATTTCTTTGATCGATTAAAGTCCGTGAGTCGTGGATATGCCTCTCTTGACTACAATTTCTTGCGTTTCGAAGAAGCTGATTTGGTGAAAATGGATGTTCTGATCAATACTGAACGCGTAGATGCTTTGTCTGTGATTGTCCATCGCTCTGCAGCCCAGTATCGTGGACGCGCTCTGACCGACAAAATGCGAGAATTGATACCTCGTCAAATGTTTGACGTTGCAATTCAAGCGGCATTAGGCAGCCACATCATTGCTAGGCAAACGGTAAAAGCCTTGCGAAAAAATGTGATCGCAAAATGTTATGGTGGGGATGTGAGCCGTAAGCGCAAGCTTTTGGACAAACAAAAAGCAGGAAAAAAGAGAATGAAGCAAGTGGGACATGTTGAAATCCCACAAGAAGCTTTTATGGCAGTGTTTCAAACTGAACGTAAAAAATAAGGAAATGACATGAATCTTGCACTTGGATTATTGGTTTTATCTGTGATAAGCGGCGTAGTTTATCTTTTAGATGTACTGATATGGTCCAAAAAACGCCGACCCAAACAACAGCCCAACAAATTGATTGAATACTCACGCTCTTTGTTTCCTCTTTTCTTTGGGGTATTACTGGTTCGATCCTTTGTATTTGAGCCTTTTCGTATTCCTTCTGGCTCATTAGAACCCACCTTATTGGTAGGTGATTTTTTGGTGGTCAACAAATTTGCATATGGCTTGCGTTTACCAGTATGGGATAAAAAAATACTGTCTACG
This sequence comes from uncultured Legionella sp., assembly GCA_964625775.1. Lineage (GTDB taxonomy): Bacteria > Pseudomonadota > Gammaproteobacteria > Legionellales > Legionellaceae. Next base: position 50,866 of record CAZVEH010000013.1, read on the forward strand.
GGTTCTCCAAAAACAGGTGACATTGTTGTGTTTCGCTGGCCTCCCAATCCCAAATACGATTTTATCAAACGAGTGATTGGTGTGCCTGGGGATGTGATCAGCTATCACCATAAAGTATTATCCGTGAATGGCAAAGAAGCCAGACAACATTTTGTCCAATATACCACCGACGAAAGCTCACTCAATCCTGTGGCTGAATATCGTGAAAATCTTAAAGGTACCCTGCATGACATCTATCGTCGCAGCGATATCCCCGCTACCGATTTTGAGATCACGGTACCTCCCAATCAGTACTTTGTCATGGGCGATAATCGAGATGATTCAGCAGACAGTCGCTATTGGGGATTTGTGCATGACGACTATCTGCGTGGTAAAGCCGTGTTCACCTGGATGAGTTGGGATAAAAAAGACTGGAGCATCCGTTGGTCACGTTTGGGTCGTATTATTCATTAATTTAGAGATGAGCCATTATGCATCCTCATATTGAGCGCCTTTGTGCTCGTTTAGACTACACGTTTCGTAATAAAGCGTATTTGAAACAAGCACTGACTCATTGTAGTGTGGGTGAGAAAAATTATGAACGCTTAGAGTTTCTCGGTGATTCTATTTTAAATATGGTGATCTCCAATGCTTTGTATCACCATTTTCCCCAGCTTTCCGAAGGACAGCTTAGTCGCTTGCGCGCCTTTTTGGTCAAAGGAGAGATGTTGGCAGATATTGCCTTAGAAATTGATTTAGGCGAGTATTTGCTTTTGGGTCAAGGTGAGCTAAAAAGCGGTGGCTTTCGGCGTCGTTCGATCTTGGCAGATGCCCTTGAGGCCGTGTTTGCAGCTATATTTTTAGACAGCGATTTCGCTCAAGTAGAGCGTGTTATTTTATATTTGTTCAACCATCGCCTGATTGACGAAAGCTTAGATGCGAATTCCAAAGACGCAAAAACCCAGTTACAAGAATATCTTCAAGCGCACAAATATCCCTTGCCTAAATACCGGGTCAAAGCAATCATCGGCGAGGAGCATGATCAGGTGTTCCAGATTATTTGTCATTTAGAAACCCTCAATCTATCCACCGAGGCACAAGGTGATACGCGAAGAAAAGCGGAACAAGCTGCAGCAAAATTGATGTTATTGCAATTGAAATCAAGTTAAGTCATTTGAATCCATTCATCTCATTGCTTACGCCGGATCGCTCAATAGTAGCGAGGGATTGTTAGGTGAAAAACGAGGTATGTCCTTATATAGTCATTTGATTTTTAAATGATCTGTTTTAAACACATAATCAATGGCATCA